>DLUI01000002.1 GCA_002742695.1 Sulfuricurvum kujiense
CGCAGGTATCTGGGAGAGCCACTTCATTTAACTTCTTTTTACTTTATCCCCAAAATTTTTCATAAACTTTTCAATCTTCGGTGCAATCACGACATGACAATACCCCTGCGTCGGATGTTCGCTGTAATAATTTTGATGATATCCCTCAGCTTGATAAAATTCCGGTGCGGGAGAGAGTTCCGTTACGATGGGATCACCCCATTTTTTTTGTGCTTCAGCAATGGAAATTTCAGCTTTTTGTTTTTGATCTTCATTGTAGTAATAAATGACGGATCGGTACTGTGTCCCGCGATCGGCTCCTTGGGCATTAAGCGTAGTCGGGTCATGAATCGCCCAAAAAATATCTAAAATTGCTTCATACGAAATAATCTCGGGGTCATAGGTAATCTCAACCACCTCCGCATGTCCCGTAGCACCGCTGCACACTTGCTCATAACTCGGATTCTTACGCACCCCTCCGGCATAGCCGCTGAGTGCGCGCTGAACCCCCTCAACACGGTTATAGACCGCTTCGATACACCAAAAACATCCGCCGCCCACTAAAGCTTTTTCCATAGTTTCCGCTCTTTCTCTTTTTTGGAGTGATTATCTACCCATTCCACTGTAAGGGTGTTGAATAAAGTGATTTGCTTTTCACCTTTAAGTTACCGTTCCGTAATTTTATAATTGGAATCATCTCTTCAATCTCCACATTTTGAATAAAATAATCACTTTGACTTTCTAAATTATTTTCACAAATCCAAATAAAAAGATACAATAAGAACCGATAAAAATGAGAAACATAATGTGAAGAATGAATACATGTCCCCTTTACTCAAACAACTCTTAGCTTCCGCAAAAGATCACGAAGCCCGTCTCAAAGAGGTACTCGACATCATCGCCAAGCGCGACTACGTCGAAGCACAGAACCAACGGATAGAGTACCAAGAACAGCTCACCATGAAAGAGCACGTTATCGCCCAATCTCAGGGCAAACTAAACGAACTAAACCAACAGCTCCGCCTCATCACCCAAGAGTATCGTAACAAACTCCTAACCGAACTCACCCAAAAGTCCAAAGAGGCAACCTCACTGCGCACCGAAGTCGAAACTACCCAGTTTCGTAACGCCAAACAGCAGATCATCGCTCCCGTAGATGGCTATATCGGAAAACTCCTCGTCCACACCGTAGGCGGAGTCGTCACCCCCGCAGAGAAACTCCTCACCCTCATCCCCAAAGGTGTCCCCCTCATCATCAAAGCCACGGTACTGAACCAAGACATCGGATTCGTGACCAAGAAGATGGAAGCAGCAGTGAAGATCGATACGTTTGATTTCCAAAAATACGGACTCATCCACGGAGAGGTCAAACACATCGCCGATGATGCCATCGAAGATGAGAAACTTGGACCTGTATACGAGATTGCCATAGCACCATCTAGTCTGACCCTCAAAGGGGAGGGGAAAACTCTCTCTATCCATCCGGGGATGAGTGTGACCGCAGAACTCAAAGTCGGTAAACGCAGAGTGATCGAGTTCTTTATCTATCCGATGATCAAATATTTGGATGAAGGGTTGAGTGTGAGATGAAGAAAACGATACTTCTCATGCTAAGTGGAGGGCTTGATTCTTGTTATATGCTCTATTACTATCTGACCCAAACCGATTACGATATCCATGCCCATCATATCTCTCTACGTTATCCCAGTGAACCGCGATGGGAGCAAGAAGATAGTGCTAGCCGTAGAATCGTCGAGTATTGCCGCGGCATACGAGCATTTGATTACACTGAATCACGTTGTGATATCGGGTTCAAACGCTATGTAGGACGTGATAGTGATACACAGTTGCTTATGGCGGCGAAAGTAGCCCCAAACTTGCGAGGAGAAGTTCAGCTTGCCATCGGATGGGAAAAAAGTGATTTTGAACTGGAAGTGAATCGCCAACGTGCAAAAAATCATGTTACTGAAAACTTATGGAATGCACTGTGTGACAGTATAGATTATCCTTTGGGAGAACATATCAGCCGAAAGATTCTTTTTCCCCTCATAGACATGAATATTGATAAATCTCAAATGATTGCTACGTTACCCGATGAATTGGTTGATATGACATGGTCATGTCGAAGACCTAAAAAAGATGAACAAGGGGTTATTTATTACTGCGGGATATGTAAACCCTGTCAGACACTTCGTGCAGCGAGAGAAATAGTATGACTATATCCGTTGTCGTCCCGTTTTATAATCCGCCTCTTCATCTATTTGCCGAGTGTCTACGTGCACTCAAAAAGCTAAACCCCTACGAGGTGATTCTTGTCGATGATTGCTCTACGGATAGCCAAGCGGTTCAGATGGCGCAAATATCAGGTTTTATTTATCTTAAAACACCGTATCAATCTGGTTTCGATGGTCTACCGTTTAACTTGGGTGCTAATGCTGCCAAGGGTGAGTACGTCTGCCGTGTCGATGCGGATGATGTGTTACTCGAATTACCAGAAATGATAGAAACAGATATCCATTTTGGACGGCTTAATCGTGTAAAAGCACCCGTAGGGATTACGATAGAAGAACTTATCCTTGCTCCACGAGCTATCTGCAATGCCTTGGTAGCGAAAAAAGAGATATGGCTAAAATATCCCTTGGCAGAAGATACAAACGTCTATGGAGATGTCCTTTTTGCTCTAAGAGGCTTACAAAATCAACATACTCATAGCGTCCATCCAACCGTTAACTATATCTATCATAAACACCCCGCTTCGATTCAAAACTCCAAACCGTTATTTCATCATCGTCTGCGACTGGTTCAAACGGTTGCACGGTTTTGCCAGTTGGAACAGATTGATACACAACAATCCATCCGCTATCTAGAAATGGCGATGTTAAACGTTAGACATGGCAGTGGGAGTTTGAAACTATACGAGCAACATCATCATCATCCCTCTACAAACGGAAGAGATACCTCATGAAGAGAAATAAAAAAATACAGATTGTACATAGAAAAAAGAACATAAAAAGGAGTAAAAATGGTAAAACAGGTGATTTATGATCAAGTTCGGATCAGCGAATTAGGTGTTGCCTCTATCAACCTAGGCTATACCAAAACCACAGACTACGAAGAACAAAACCGCATCTTCCAAACCTCTAGCTTTACTACCACAGACGGGTCAACCCAGAGCATCAACGACGTATGGTTTAAATCTAAAATCCAACAAAAGGCAGCATAAATGGAACAAGTTACACAAAGCACCAATTCTTCTACACCGAGGGATTATGATAAAGATCCTATAGTGATAAAAGATGACACACGTAAATTGTCATTGTTTCTATTTATTTTTTCAATGTTTATAATGTATCTTGCAGGCTTAATGTACCCTAATTCCCACTTTACACAAACTAATTTGATTATTTCAATTTCGATTTTTGTGTTGCCAGTACTTTATAAATCATTGCCACTTATAAATGATAAGAATGAAGTCATTTTATCTGGAAATCAAATAGTACGACAATGGGGAAAGTCAGAAATAGGAATAAGATGGTCATCAAATATTATCATAGAAAAAAGTTTTATTGATTTTTTTGATAAACAGCAAGCAGATGCTAGCTGGCAGAGATACCTTGGTGCTATATTCAATATTTTACTGAATCATCCATTTTCTTTCATTGCAAAACCTATATATTATTTGTTTAAAAATGGGTTAGACGCATATAGATTTTTTGACACATTTATAATCCGTGATGGTGAAGAGATGATTGCCATACTAATTACCAACAAGCAAGATTATGAATTGTTGAAAGAATTTTTATTTGTTAAAGGTGTTGATATTGATCAAATATCAGTATTTTATACACCTTTTTATCTCTCTTTAGAATCAGCCACAAAGGATAAATAATGGCACTCAGTTCAATTTTTAGTAATATCGAAAAAGTCTATGGAAAACTAATTAAAGGTGCTTTTGATGAAGCGAAAAAACAAGGTGCTGAGAGTACAGACACTTTATATTATATGATGACTACGACAGGAAAAGTATTATTTGATATTAAGGATCGTAGGTCCTTGGAAGATTCGTTAATCAAAATAGGTGGAGATGTAATTCAAGGATTTTTACTAAAACTCAAACATACGGGTCAGGCGTTAAATGTAAATACAGTATAATTTCGATAATACCAAAAACCAAAGGTAAAACGATGCCAAGAAGACCTAGAGTAGAGCTTAGTGGATTTCATCATATCATCAACAGAGGTGTCAATAAATCTGATATTTACATGTGTGATGATGATTATGAGATATTTTTGATGATTGTGTGTAAAGCGTGTAAAAACTATAGAGTTATTCTTCATGATTATTGTTTGATGAGTAACCATTACCATCTTTTGGTTGAGTGCGAGTTGGAAAACCTATCTTTATTTATGAAACATATCAATAGTAATTACGCTATTTATGTGAACAAAAAATACAAACGAAGCGGTCATTTTTGGCAAGGACGGTTTTATTCCCGCTACATCAACAGTGATGCGTATTTTTACACATTGGTAAAATATATCGAACAAAATCCTATTGAAGCAGGGATGGCACAAAGTGTCGGAGAACATCCCTATACGTTGTTATGGGCAATAAAAAATAAAACAACTCCGATAGAGTGCTCACTGCATTCAAAGCTGATCGATGAGATTAAAGATATTGATATGTTTATAGGATTAACACTCAATGAAGAAGATATAAAAACACTACACACTATTGAGCAACAAAAAGTTCTACTCAATGAGAATGTGAAAAGTCTCGCATATACTCAATCACTTGATAGCCACTTTAAAGATATTTCGACGAAACTTTTGCGAGATACCGCAATCCATCAAGCACTAAGCGATGGATATACTCAAGCACAGATCGCGCGACATCTGGGTGTTTCAAGAGCACGTGTTTCACAGATGGTAAAAAAGTTCAAAGATAGTTAATATTTAACGCCTGACCCACTAGAGACCCCTTTACTGCTCCTGATCAACTATTTAAGTTACCGTTGCGTAACACTTCACCGATAGACTGACGTTTATAAAATATAAAGAAGGAGAACCCAATGGAAAAAATGACACCGCTCGAAAAAACCCTTGTCAAAAAATTACGTAAATCTAAACGCGCCAGCTGGATGGTTGACTAAAACTCTTTTTTGCTCACAGTGAGCAATAATCTCTCCCTTATTCCCACTTTTCCCTTTCGTTAACATTCATTACGTCATACTTTCAGGATAATACCTTTATAGGATTCCCGATGCTTCAAGCTCTAATGGTCGAAGACGACCCCGATATCACAACACTGTTGGTCAACTATCTGAAAAACTACGGAATCGCACTCAATGCCGTCTCCACTCCATCAGCCGGACTGAATCTGCTCGATACCGACCATTTTGACTTAATCATTTTGGATTTGACACTGCCGCAAATGGATGGATTGGAGCTGTGCAAAATGATCCGTCAAAAAACCGATATCCCTATTCTCATTTCCAGTGCCCGCAGTGATATCAACGATAAAGTAATCGGACTGGAGTATGGTGCGGATGACTACCTCCCAAAACCCTATGAGCCACGCGAACTTATCGCTCGGATCAAAAGTGTTCTACGCCGCTATCGCCCCACACTGGAGAAAAAAAACAAACTCTTTCTCCTTAACGAAAACGAACAAAGCATCCTCTTTAACGGCTCGCCCCTTTCCCTCACACGCGCTGAATACGAGCTCTTATCGCTCTTTATCCTCCATCCTAATCAAACCCTTAGCCGTGACTTTCTCTCCAACAATGCTGAAGCGATCTCTTGGGAGAGTTCAGCCCGTACAATCGACGTTATTATCAGCCGTTTACGACAAAAAGTTGAAAAAGATCCAAAAAATCCTTGTTTTATCCACTCCATACGAGGAAGTGGATACCGGTTTTCAGGATAAGTAATGACTCATAGCATTTTTCTCCGTATTACCCTCTTTTTTCTTGTCACCTTTATCGCAATGGGATTAGGTTTTGTTTTCTTACAACAAAAACTTGCCCAAGAGTATACCCATAGGATAGAGAGTGAGGCGGGTAATATGCTGTTGGTTTTACGCAAAAGTGTCCCTCTCGCCCCCCCTATGCGCAGATCCTATTTGCAAGAGCACGGCTACAGCGTTGCCGAACCGCACCATGATTTAATCAAAACACTCAAAAATGCCCTTACCGTTATCCCTAAAAACTATCCAGAGGAGATTAAATCCTCACTCCATGAAGGGCGGATACAAATTTTAAGGGATGAAAATCATCTCTACATTTACTTAACAAAAGCTACACCGCCGCTGCTGGTCATCAAAACCGATGCGGCAAAACAATCCCATTGGATTGAAGCGCTTTTGCTCTCTTTGATACTGGCACTACTGCTTCTGTATTGGTTCATCATCAAAACTCTTTTTCCTCTGAAAACCATCACCCAAGCAATAGCACAGTATGGTGCGGCGGGGATTTATACCCCCATTCATAGCAAAAAAAAGGATGAAATCTCTCTCGTTTCCCGCGCACTGGACACTGCTATGGAGAAGAATCAAGCCCTGCTCGAAGCACGCAAACTTTTTTTACGCAACATCATGCATGAGTTAAAAACTCCAATCACCGTCGGTAAACTTTCTCTTCCGTTTATAAAAAAGTCTGAAGAGAAATCGATTTTAGAACGGGCATTTTTTCGGATGGAGCACCTAATCGCGGAGCTGGTTCGCTTAGAGCAGATCACATCGGGATCACTCGCTCCCCATCTACAAACATGTGACCCTAAAGCCCTTCTTGAGAGGGCAAAAGGGTTGCTTTTTCTACATGATGAAGCCATCGATCTCTCATTGGACGGAACACTTATTGTCGCCGATTGCGAGGTGATGGTTACCGTCTTTAAAAATCTCATCGATAATGCCATTAAATACAGCTCTGAGGGAAAAGTAACCGTTCTCCAAAAAGGGGAGAGGTTTCTTTTCTCTAATGTGGGGGAACCTTGGGGAGAGGAGTGTACACTGGAGCGATTGAGTGAACCGTTTTTACATCATCATGAAAACTCGAACAGTTTCGGATTAGGGCTTTATATCATTAAATCGATTATCGATGCCCACAACTTCACCCTCAACTATCGCTATGAGAACGGGAGTCATCGATTTGAGGTGGTATGCCGGAACCCTCTTTTACCCCTCGATTAAGGCGGATTTCAAAACAGGCTCCCTTGAGCGTATTATAAACACTCAGTTTTCCTAAAAAGTGTTTTTCAATAATCATTTTGGCCATATACAAACCGATTCCCGTCCCTTGAGACTCAAATTTCGTCGTAAAATAGGGGTCAAAAATTTTATCAATGATCGAAACATCAATCCCCCCTCCCGTGTCTTCTATCGCAATCGTACAGTAACGCTCATCTGTAGTACATCGGATACGGATAAGACGCTCTTCTCCACGATGATGCTCTATCGCTTCACGCGCATTATTGACCAAATTAATCAAAACTTGCTTGAGCTCGTTAGGGTAAACTAGAACTTCTATCTCGGGATCAATTTCTCTCTCAATGGTGATCTTTTTACGGATCAACAAAGGGCCTAACAACGCTTCGACATCATTCACCATCGCATTAATATTGACGGGGATCTGGCTCCGGTCTTGTTTGAAAAAATTTCGGAAATCATCAATAGTCTGAGACATGTACTCAATTTGCGCTTCAGCAATTTCGAGTACTTTCGCCGATTCACCTTTTCCATCCAACGAACAACTCAGATTGAGCCGCGTCATAGAGAGCCCTAAAATATTAAGCGGTTGTCGCCACTGATGGGCGATTGATTCGAGCATAGAACCAATCTCCGCCATTTTAGCCTGTTGCATCAGCAGCTTTTCCTGCTTCCGATTTTTCTCAACCGCCTTTTCAATCTCCTCTTGAAGCCGTTGGTTAAAGGTTTCGAGTTCGGAAGTACGCTGACGTACCAATACATCCAATCGGCGATTTTTATACGCGACTAAAAGAAATAATAGTGCCATAAATCCGGCAATACCCCAGACCAAGCGATAATTGATCGGCGTATCATGTTGTTCCATAACAAGCCAACGCCCATGTATCTCTTCGTACTCTTGAGGCGTAATAGAGGCTAGAACCTTATCGCTGATTGTGGCTAACATCCCCCAATCGTTCCGAAATGCAAATGCAAGTTGATACCGAAACGGTGTCTCTCCTACGACTTTGATATTTTTAAGATTGTGCCGCTCAATCAAATAGCTCACAACACTTAACCCCTCAACGCACGCATACACTTCCCCAGACGCTACCTTCTGAAGAGCTTCAAGCGACGTATCGGCCAAAACCGGAATAATTTTCGGATAATGCTCACGTAAAAACTCCTCACTTGCATACGAACGGACCACCGTCACTTTTTTCCCACTGAGATCATTCAAATCATTGATATATCCGACCCTTGAGTTGGTAACGATAACCATCGACTGCTTTAAAAAAGGGCGGCTGAAGACTAAGCTCTCATGTCTTTTCTCTGTAATGGCCGCTCCCGAGAGCATATCCATCTCTTTGTTTTTAACGGCGCGAAGCGAATCACTCCAGAGCTTCCGACTGTAATCCACTTCAAACCGAACGCCTAGCCGTTTTTCAAGAAGAGCCAAATACGAAGCACTAATCCCGACATGTCTCCCTTTATCATCGACCGATTCGATCGGAGGCCAATTATGGTCTATTCCAACACGAATGACAGGGTGTTCCCGAAGCCATGCTCTCTCTTGATCAGTTAAATGCAGCCTATCATGTTTGTAGAGCAACGGTCCAAACGGAGGGATTGATTTTACAACCCCCATCAGTCGATACCCCTGCGCAATCATCTCCAAACGAACCGGATCAATTGAACCAAACGTCGTATTAGGAAGCAGGGCAAGCTCTTTAAGTACTTTCCCCTCATAAATCAAAGCATCCAATGATTTGTGCTGCGGATTATAGTTGCGGTAAATCAGTTCCGCCGTTTCTTCGATATGATCAAATGCCCACAGCCATCCACGAATCGATGCATCGTAAAACGCTTCTGTGCGTTCAGGATGAAAAGCCACCTCTTCTTTAGTTGTAAAAAGAATATCACTGTAATAATCGAATCCGTACTCTTTCGGATTAATAGTATGCGTTTCTATTCCCGCTTTTTGAAGGATATAAGGCTCATTAGATACATATGCAACCATAGCATCGGTTTCACCGCGTGCGAGTGACATTGGATCAAATGAATGTGATTGCACTTTCAAATCATGAGTGCTCAAGCTGACACTTCTAAACATGGCCTGTATTTCTGCCCATTGCATCATGTCATTCGTCAGCATAACCCGTCTATTTTTTAGGTCTTTAGCACCTGCTATAGAAGCATCTTTTCGTGTCAATAATACCATCGGAGAAGATTGATAGATCGCCGCCATTAAAACAAGCGGAACACCGTTGATATAGTTGACAATCAAGGATGAATGTCCAACACCGTAGTGTGCTTTGCCGTCCAAAACACTTTTTAGAGATGCCTCTTTTTTATTTGCATCCAAAATAGTAACATCCAACCCTGCATCACTATAATACCCTTTTTCCTTTGCCACATAATAGCCGGCAAATTGAAACTGATGGAGCCACGGCAACTGAAGAGTAACCGACTCTTTTGACCATGCCAGCGTAATACAAAAAAGAGTTAATAAGAGCAGTTTTTTCATGTTTAAGAGTGTATCCAAAGAATTATATTTTCATACTTAGAACCCTTTAGGCTACACTTCGATAAAATCGCATATTATTTTAATTGCACAAGGTCTCTACGATGTCGATCAAGCACACACTTCTTGAAATTATTTCCAAACGCCCTCTTATCATCGACGGTGCCATGGGAACTCAGCTTCAAGAACGTGCCGACAAGATACCCGATAGTGCGTGGGAGGGGTTAGAGGGGTGTAATGAACTTCTCAACGTCACCTGCCCTGAAGTCATGAGCGATATTTTTCACGCCTACCTCACGGCAGGAGCCGATCTCATTACCACCAATACCTTCGGTTCTTTTAGCTGGGTATTGGACGAATACTGGATCGGTCATCGTTCGTATGAGCTCTCCCGTGCAGGTGCGGCAGTATGTAAAACGGAGTGTGAGAAATTTTCCACACCCGAACATCCCCGATATGTCCTCGGCTCCATCGGGCCGGGAACCAAACTCCCCTCTCTCGGACACATCCACTACGATGAAATGTTTACGGGATATTTGGAGTGCTGTTTGGGACTAATCGACGGCGGATGTGACATTTTCCTCCTTGAAACCTGCCAAGATCCGTTACAGATTAAAGCGGCTCTCCACGCCTGCGAAGCGGCGAACCGTGAGCGAGGCACTGAGCTTCCTATTATGGTCTCCGTCACGATCGAACTTGCGGGAAGTATGCTCATTGGAACCGATGCACAAACGATTGCTACTATCTTGGAGCCCTTCGACATCATCAGCCTCGGTTTTAACTGCGGGACGGGACCGGAACAATACGGCAAACATGTACGTACCCTCTCTGAAGTGTGGGCTAAACCTATCTCCGTCCACGCCAATGCGGGGCTCCCCCAAAATCGCGGCGGATATTCCTATTACCCGATGGGACCCGATGAGTTTGCCCAGTTACAATGCGATTTTTTAAACTATGACGGTGTCAGCTTTCTCGGCGGATGCTGCGGAACCACCCCTCAGCATATCCGCGCATTAGTCGATAAAGTCTCTACTATCGCCCCTAAAAAACCATCCGGGAATATGCCTGCTTCTGTCGCATCGCTCTTTAATAGCGTCGAGCTGATCCAACAACCCTCACCCCTTTTGATCGGGGAACGCTCCAACTCAACGGGATCGAAAGCGTTTCGAGAGCTCATCATCGCGAGTGATTACGAGGGAACCCTCAGCGTCGGACAAGCCCAAGTGCGCGACGGTGCCCATTGTCTCGATGTCAACGTCGAGTTTGCGGGGCGTGATGGTGCAGTAGATATGGCGCACGTGATGAGACTCTACAACCAAAAAATCCCCCTTCCTCTTATGCCTGATGCGACGCGGGTCAATACGATGGAAGAAGCACTCAAATGTATCGGCGGAAAACCGATCATCAACTCCGTCAACCTCGAAGACGGGGAAGAGCGGCTCGATGCGATCTGTTCTCTCGCCAAAAAGTTCGGAACGGCACTCGTGTGTCTCGTGATCGATGAAAAAGGGATGGCGAAAACGACGGCGGATAAAATGCGTATCGCCGATCGTATCTACGATCTGTGCGTCAACCGCCACGGTATCGATCCGCGCAATCTAATGTTCGATATGCTCACCTTTACGGTGGGAAGCGGTGATGTGGAGTACCGTGATGCCGCGATCCAAACCCTCGAAGCGATCCGTCAACTTCACGCCAAATATCCGAACGTTGGCTCGACACTGGGACTCTCCAATATCTCTTTCGGGCTTAGCATGAATGCCCGTGTCTTTTTGAACAGCGTCTTTTTACACCACTGTATTGAAGCGGGGATGACCTCCGTCATCATCAACGTTAAACACATCGTACCGCTTGCCAAAATGTCGCAAGAAGATCGAGAGATCTGTGAAGAGCTACTGTTCCAGCCCGATGATCAGTCCCTCTTTAAATTTATCGGCCATTTCAGTGATAAAACGATTGATAACGGCAAAAACGATGAAGCCTATGAGGCGATGAGTGATGAGGAAAAAATTGCCCAACTCCTCCTTGACGGCGATAAAGAGCGGATGATTCCGTTGGTCGAAAAAGCGCGTCACACCATCAACCCTGACACTATTGTTAATGAAATCCTCATCGATGCAATGAAAATCGTCGGTGAGCTTTTCGGATCGGGGAAAATGCAGTTGCCGTTTGTATTGCAGAGTGCCGAGACGATGAAAACGACCGTCGATTATCTCAACCCTTATCTCTCGAAACAGGAAAAAGATACCGATACTACCCTCGTGATCGGCACCGTCAAAGGGGACGTTCATGACGTAGGGAAAAACCTCGTCGATATCATCCTCTCCAACAACGGGTTCAAGGTGATCAATATCGGGATCAAAACCGAACTTGAAGAGTATCTTGATGTTATGAAAGTGAACGATATCCACGCCATCGGAATGTCGGGATTGCTCGTAAAATCGACCCAAGTGATGAAAGACAATCTTGAAATTATGGCTTCCCGTGGGATTACGACGCCTGTTCTACTTGGTGGGGCGGCACTCACTCGCAGTTTTGTGGACGATTTCTGCCGACCGATCTATAACGGAGCCATCTTTTACTGCCGCGACGCGTTTGACGGCGTTATCGCGATGAGCCGCATCGAGAAATACAACGCCGATCCGAGCGTAGGGCTTGATACCCGCCTCGGCGGTGATATGGTTGAACGTGCCGCCAAAGAGGTGATCGACGTGGTTATCCCTCCATTCCATGAGCTTAAAATGCCGAGTGAAGTGAAAATCCCTACTCCACCGTTTTGGGGACGGCGAGTTCTGCGCAGCGAGCAGCTCGATTTTGATATGGTGTGCGGCTGGATCAATAAACGGAGCCTCTTCAAAATGCACTGGGGATACAAACGTGCAGGGATGAGCGTAGAAGAGTATAAAAAACTCCTTGAGACAAAAGTCTATCCGGCGTATGAGCGAATCAAACGTGAAATCGTGAAACGGGGATTGTTTGATCCGACCGTGATATACGGCTACTATCCCGTCCGAAGCAGTGATCAAGAACTTCTTATTTTCGATGAGAGCTATGGATGGAATATCGATGAAAATGCCAATCGACAGCCGCTTGACGAAGTGATCGGAAACGCTAAATACGTCTTTGAATTTCCGCGCCAACGTAAAACGCCTCATCGTGCACTGAGTGATTTTTTCACCCATAAGCGCGATGATGTATTACCGCTAACGTGTGTTAGTGTCGGGGATAAATTCAGCGAATATGAAAAAGAGCTCTACGCTAATAATGAGTACTTGGAATATAACATGGTCCACGGATTCGGGGTAGAACTTGCCGAAGCGCTTGCCGAAGTAGCGCACAAACAAATCCGTTTGGATTTAAATATCGCACATGATGATGAGGGATTTAGCCTGCGGGATGTACGCCTCAACCGTTACGCGGGAGCACGCTACAGTTTCGGCTACCCTGCGTGTCCTGATTTGGAACCGAGTCGAATTATTTTTGATTTGCTGCGCCCCGAAGAGTTCGGTATTACCCTCTCTGAAACCTTTCAGATACATCCGGAACAAAGTACGACGGCATTGGTTGTTCATCACAAAGAGGCGAGTTATTATAGCGTGTAATGTATCATCGTCATTCCGTGTGACCGAAGGAAATCCTTTAGGGCTCCGACACGGAATCTAAAAACCTAAATGCGTGGATCTCGTACCTGATACGGGATGACGAGAGAACCGTTTACGCTTTTAGTTACGATCATAATTATTCCCTCGCCCTAATTGTCATAAATTTGGTATTTTGAAAACACTTCATATCCAACTTGCATCCTCGGCAGCAGTTCTTCATTTATCCAACTTTCATAGCCTTCATTGTTCATCAGACCCCGAGCATCTGCAGGCAACTTCATTATCGCTTCTTTTATTAATTCTTTATTATTAAGCATGAAATTAAACTGACTAATTTTTTTCTCAATCTCCTGTAGCATACCCTTTTGATTTTCGATGACTTCGTTTGTATTCCATGCGCCGTCAATGCCATACGCCCGTAAATCCATGGTCCCATTATTAGGATGATCAAAGTTCACTTCTGTTTTAACGGTTTCTCGTCCTCCCTCTGGGGCTGGCGACATTCGACCAGCCTTAATTAACTTATCATCCAACATCTTGCTAGCGTAGCTCGTATCCATAAACATATATTCAGCGTTCCTTGCCACTTTTGTAGCACTTTCGAGGCTCAACCCCCGCTCCAAGCCTTCATAGATCGCCGCATTTTTAAACCGGGCGAGTTCTTTAGAGTTATCCGCGTATCCTTGTTTCGCCCACTCGTTGAAAGGGTATTGCTCTTTTATTGCTTGAACATCTTTTTGCATTTTCTTGTATGCGTCTTCACCGCCAAATAGATCATATGCTTTTTGATAGGCGACTTCTTGTTTCTCTTTTTGTTCTTGCGTTATACCATTGCTTTGTTCTTGCATTATACCATTGCCCGGTATGATAGGTTCGCCGTCATAAAAACTGTTCACAAGTTCTAAAAATGCAGAACCGAAGGGATAGTTCGGGTATGCTTCAGAAATTTTTTGTGCTTGAAGTTCTTCATCTGCTTTTGAGTAAGTCTCAGGGATGGGAGTATAAATATCTTTATACTTCTCTTGCATCTCAGCCAATTTTCCTGTAGCTTTTGTCTCCTCTACGTTTTGCGTTTGCGAACTCTCTTGTATAGCCGTAGCAAGCGGACTCTCTTCTGTCTCACTCATAGTCTGCGCCGCTTGTTGCTTTATTTCCAACTCTTGTTGTGTGGTTAATTGCTCTTTGGTGTCATTTTGAACCTCTGTCGTTGCTTTTGTAGGTTCTTCTTTCTTTTGTATTTCAGTGTTTTGATCCGTTTGCTGTGTAGTTGTAGGCGCTACACTCTCATAAGCCGAAGTAGCTTTAGTCGCCGTTGTTTTATTTGTCGGTTGTGTGTACCCAGTTTGAGTTGCTGATGTGACGGTCATTGTCTATCCTTCAACTTAATTGTCATAAATTTTATATTGACTAAAAACTGCCAACGCTCTTTGAGTGATTGGAAAAGCCTCTTTGACAGGAGTCATCACTGTTCCATTAAAACCATTGCGTTGTTTATACTCTTCATCAAGTTCATCGTATTTACCCTTTACAAGCTCTTCATTCTTGAGTATAAAATCAAAAAATTTGATTTGTTCTTGCAGGGATGAAACCATATCTTTGTTATTTTTAGACAACGTTAATGTGAATATCCTTCTATCGAATCCATATTCTCTTAGATCAAGAACCGTTCCATCGTATTTGATGGAACCGTCATCTTTTTGAAGTTGAAGAATTCCATCTCTTTCCATGATTTTTTTACTTTCTTCAGTGCTTTTCTCCATTGCCTCATAATACTCATGGAAAAACGACTTTGAACGATCAACCATCTTTTGAACCATTTCAGTGTTGTCCAAATACGTATCCATCACTTGACTAGCCTTTGCTTTGGCTTCATCAAGAGTTTCTCCATTTTCCAATCCTTCATATATTGCTGCATTCAAAGTTCTAGCTCTCTCGGAAGAATTTGAGAGATTAAAGTATTTATCTTGTATGTTATTTGGATGTGCCATCATCACCGAACGGATAAATGCCTCCCTCTCTTCATCTCGCGGCAATCCCCCGTTGTAATAGTTGGGACCTTCTGTTTTCAGGGATTCCGCAATCTTTGCATCTTGCAGAGTTTTTGCTTTCGCCTCAGCCTCTGGAGTTGGGCTTTCAACCGGTACGGCATATTTTTTGAGAACCTCTTCTAGCGGAAGATAATCTGGGTATTTTTCCCGTATGAGTGCCGTTTGTAAATCTTCGATTTCTTGAGAAAACTTCTCAGGCATCGGAGTATACACATCTTTATACTTTTCTATCATTTCAGCCATTTTATCAGTAACCTTTGGCGTACTAGAGGCTGTTTGGGACAATAATTGTTCTAATGTGCTGGCTTCTTGCATATTTTCTTCGAGCAGTACTTTAATGATGGCTTGCTGTTCAAGTGTCATATTATCGTTCGTAGCACCATCCAAACTCTTTTTATAATCTTGTAGCAGTTCTTTTTTATATTCATTCAGTATTTTAGAAATATCGGATTCTGATTTTGACGCATCTCCTTTACTCTCCATGAGAACCTGAGCATATTCATTCACTTTGTTTTGAATAGTCTCTTTTGTGATGGCTGATGCAGAGGATACGGAGCCTTTTGAATACATATCATCCAAAAATTCTTTGATCACATAGTCTTCACTATTGTGCACGTTTGCAGAGTTTTTGGAGCTATCCGTTTGCTGTGTTTGCGTAGTAGTTGTTGTACTCTCGTATGCTGACGTAGTTTTAGTAGTAGTCGAATACACTTGTGCCGAATTTGCTGAGGATGTGACGATCATAAAATACTCCTAAACTGTATTAAATATATTCAAGCAAGAAATATTCCAATTTATACCGATTGGTTTGTATTTAAATCATATTTGTCCTACGAGGTTACTCAAAGAGAAATCTTTATACAATATCACTATAACTATTTGTTAATTTATCGGACGCCAAAAGTATGAAAAAGACAGAAAAACTACTCATCGATATAACCTTCGATCTTTTGTATAAAAAAGGGTATTGCGCTACCAGTTTGATGGATATTTTAAAACTAGCCAAAATCACCAAAGGGGCGATGTACTACCATTTTACGAATAAAAATGATTTGGTTTTGGCGAGCATACAGCACTATTTAGAGTACATTTTACAAGCACATTGGATAGCTCCTTTCGAAGAGTGCGAACACCCTATCGAGACCTTAATCCAACAAATCAATGCCTATCTGGATATGTATGCAGACGCGGGAAGCTTTTTGGAGATCAAACACGGCTGTCCCCTCATCAACTTCGTACTCGATATGAGCGACAAAGATGAAGCGTTTTTTACCTATCTCCAAAGCGTCTATACTCGGTGGCAAGAATCAGTCAACAAAGCACTCCAAAAAGCGCAAGAGCTGAAACAGACGAAAACGCAGTTCGATACCAACGATCAAGCCCTTTTTATTATTTCATCCGTAGAAGGTTCTATCGGTGTCGCAAAAGCGCATAATGATTTGGAATCGTTAAAGAGAAGTTTTGGAGTTTTGACACGGTATATCGAGGGGTTATAAATCAAAATGTCGGAAGAAAATTACTTCTTCCACACCTTCTCTATCCACTCCCCCATCTTCGCTTCATAACCGCTGTTTTTAAACTCGACAAATTTGAGCGGTTTTGAGAGGTACTTTTGCTCTACCCATCCTCCGAAGTCATGCGGATACAAATATCCTTTGTGCTGTTGGCGCAGATGCTCGGGAATATCGAGTATCACTCCGTTTTTCACCGCACTTTGCGCCGCATTGATCGCATTGTAGGCCGTATTCGATTTCGGAGATGCGCAGAGATAAATCACCGCTTGTGCGAGGATAATTCGCGATTCAGGATAACCGATCATTTTGACACTCGTCATCGCAGAGGTGCAAAGTGTCAATGCTTGAGGATTGGCATTCCCCACATCTTCAGAAGAGAGGATCACAAGACGTCGTGCGATAAATTCGGGCGGTTCGCCCCCTTCGATAAGGCGTGCTAGATAATAAATCGCCGCATCGGGATCGGAACCTCGGATACTTTTGATAAGGGCGGAAGCGAGATCGTAATGCACCCCAGCCTCCGAGCTCCCCAAACTCTGTGCTGCAGGGCGGAGTGATTTAAGGAGTGCTAGGGTGATCGGTTTATTCAGCGCGATAGAAACTTCGAGAAGTTTGAGCATAGCACGTGCATCACCCCCCGAACTGGCAATCAAATACTCTCGCGCCTCCTCATCCATTTCAACGGAAGTACGGACTAACAAATCTTCTAACGCTTCATGCCCTATTGAAT
>DLUI01000116.1:0-10638 GCA_002742695.1 Sulfuricurvum kujiense
TTTATCGGAATTACGGCGGATGATGGCATAGATAACAGCTGCTTTGAAAAGCATGGCAAAAACGAAAATAAACGTGATGATATGAATATTTTCGGCAAAATAGAGAATATCGATCTTCGTCCCCACACCGAAGAAAAAGGCACCTAAAAGGAGGTCTTTGTAGGTCGAAATATCGGATTCAACTTTGACGTTGAAGCGGGTATCAGCAATAATCATCCCCGCGATAAATGCCCCTAGCGAATAGGTGAAACCCATACTGTGTGCGAGAAGTGCCGCACCGATGAGGATGGAGAAAACCGAGCCTAAAAAAAGTTCTTCGAGTTCCGTTTTCGCTGAAAATTGCAACAGGGCATTGACGATTTTCTCCCCCGCCGTAAACATAAAGACAACAACGAAAAGGGCAGAGAGAAGTGTTTTCCACAGTACTTCGCCGAGTGAGAGGGTATCGTTGGACAAAAAGGTGATGAGCAATAAAATAGGGATAACGGCGAGGTCTTGAAAGATCAAAATCCCCATCGATTTTTGCCCGTAGGGTGTGTGGATGTCCTTGGACTCTTTCAGATAGGTGAGGACGATGGCGGTGGAAGAGAGGGAAAATGCCAATGAAATGATCAAAGAGGTATTAAAGTCAAGATGAAACAGATAGTGCGAGAGCAAAAAGATCACCACGACACTGAATACGACTTGAAGTATACCGTTGGTGAGGAGAATATCTTTCATCTTTTTGATTTTCTCCAGACTCAGTTCCAGTCCGATGGTAAACATCAAAAAGACGATCCCAAACTCCCCGATAAAATCGAGCGAATCGTTTGCCGAACCGTTGAACCCAAAAAGGGTACTCACGATCGTCCCCGTCGCGATATAGCCGATGATATGGGAGATCCCGAAGCGCTTTAAGATGATATTGAGAACCGTCGCGATGGCAACGGTCAAAAAGATTGATAAGAGTAATTTTTCCATATGGATATTATAGTGCAAGGTTCGTGCTAAGGGTGGTTAAAAAGTAAGCTGTCTGTATATTTAAATACTTTATCTTGGGCTATAAAAGGGCTTTCTCTATAAAATATGTCAAGATTTTCAATTTGTTTTAATGATATAATATTTAAAAAATAAAACAAATCGGATTAAAATGGAAAAGAAAAGTATTTCACCACGTGTATTAGCATTGTTTGGTATGGTCGTTATATCTATAATATACTTGTATTCAAATATAGAAGCAGAAAATATTGATAATCCTAAAGAAATCACGATTGATTTTAAAGATTTAAATGGTGATCTAAGTGAATCGGACATTGTTTCTAAATATACAGAACTGAAATTATCATGTGGTATCGAGCCAAGTGCAATGGCAGAACGCTATTGTTACTCAGATATTGATCGTTTTGATGGAATGAATGCTCGATTAATAGCGTTCTTCTTCGAAAAAGGCAAATTGACACAAATGAAAGTGGATCTGAACGAGAATGAGTATGAAAATACCATTCGTTACTGTTTGCAAGAGTATGGCCCGGTTTCAAAAGTTAAAAAACCTGACAGAGGTGAGCAGTTAATGGCATGGGTATTTAAAGACGGTATGTTGGTAACATCAAAAGAAAAAAGTGAAGGTCAAAATATGTTATTATGGCTCAGTGCCAATAAAATGTTCCAAGCGTTTTTGAAGTAATACCTTTAATGTTGCAGTATGATTTTTTCTGAAAATACCAGTTTTTCTCTCGTATCGTCGTAGGTTTTTGTCTCTAAAACGAGAGTGATTTTAGCGGTCGGTATTTCATCTACGACAATGATCGCTGAGGTGTTAAACGGACTGTTGGTCAGTTGTGTACGTAACACCATTTCACTTTCAAGAGAGGGTGCATTGAACATCAACTCTTTCGTATTTTTATACGATAATACGGTGAGGGTGTTGAAAGTATCTATGGTTATAAATCGTACTTCTTCGCGGTTGAGAAAAAACTGTCCCTCGATTTCAAAATCGATTTTACCCTCGGTGGTGGTGCGGCTGATCGTAGAGTAAAACAGAGGGTACGAGGGGATAACCTCTGAACCCACTTTTACCAATGCGCGGAGGAGGCGGTAGTTGTAAAACCGCTCTTTGAGTATGCGATACGGTGTCCCGGCATCTTCGAGTTCATTACGGCGGGTATAAAGTTCCAGACGCTCTTCGATCGAGGCGGGGAGGATTTGGCGGGAGAGGGGGGAGAACATTTCGTCCATCAGGCGGTGCTGCTGGTCGCGCTGCATACTTAGACCGTAGAGACAGCCGCAATAGTCCTGACGGTAGAGTTGCTGTTCTTTGGCAACGCGTCCCTGATCGGCGGTACCGTTGTTTTTGCGGTAATCAAACGGGACGAATTTGACCCCGTGAGTCTCTTCAAATGCTTCACCGCTGCGGATGAGTTGTTCTTGCGATTTTTTGGGGCTGACGAGGAGGGTGGTGGTCATGGTGGACTCACCCAGTTCGATCGCTTTGTGCGCGCTTACTTCGAAACGGCGATCAAA
The DNA here is from genome assembly GCA_002742695.1 of Sulfuricurvum kujiense. Classification (GTDB taxonomy): domain Bacteria; phylum Campylobacterota; class Campylobacteria; order Campylobacterales; family Sulfurimonadaceae; genus Sulfuricurvum; species Sulfuricurvum kujiense_A. The sequence continues at coordinate 2,500 of DLUI01000116.1, forward strand.
ACACACTTCACAACGTGATCCCTTCTCGGGCTCATTTTCTAAGCCTCGGACAGCATCCATCCAGTTTTCAAAATCGTATTCACCCTCTATCAGCTCAATACCCAGTTTTTGACAGCTTCGTTCCACATCGAGGAGACGGAGTTGATATTCGCTGTAAGGGTGGATATTGGGATCATAGAAGAACCCGATGAGTTTTTCATCGGGGTATTCCTGCTGTAGCTTCTCGATAAAGAAGTGAGAATCGACGCTACAGCAGATGTGGACGAGCACGGTTTAGTTTTTCTCTGCGAGAATTTCAACCGACTCGATGGTATCGCGCATTTGGATGCTATCAAGAACCGCCATAGATTCTTTATCATCCGCTTCGATACCGCCGAATACGGTGTGAACACCGTCAAGATGAGGGGTGCTGACGAAACAGATAAAGAATTGGCTTCCTCCGGTGTTTGGTCCCGCATGCGCCATAGAGAGAGAGCCTTTGACATGCTTGTGTTTGTTAAGAGCTGTTTCACACGGAATAGCCCAACCCGGTCCACCGGTTCCTGTGCCGTGAGGACAACCGCCCTGAGCCATAAAGCCCGGGATTACGCGGTGAAAGTTAAGACCGTTGTAGTAGCCGTCATTCACGAGTGCCGCGAAGTTAGCAACGGTGTTAGGAGTCTCGTCGTTATAGAGTTTGATCCACATAACCCCTTTAGCGGTAGTCATTTTAGCCCATTGATAGCTTGCCATCTCTTCGGGAGTAACGGTATACGTTTTGAGTTCTTTTCGTCCGAACATGTATTTGATCCTTGGAGGAATTTTTTGAAATTATAGTGGAACAATCTTAACTATCAAAAGGGAATCCGTTATAATGAACGAAATTAATTTAGGTGATGGTGAGCAGTGGAATCTTGGTTGCAGCGTCGGTTGAACAGTATATCTTTACGTGATCTTAACTTTTATACCATTGTTTTTATCCTCTTTTTCACCGTTATTTTTTCCTCTTTACTTATTTATGATGAATACCGTCAATTTGCGATGGCCGCAGGAGATACGCTGGTAGGTATCCGAGGTGATCCTCACGCTCTAAAAGGGCGGTTGATTAAAATCATTGTTGAAATTGCGACGTTGGCATTGATTTTATTCGGGTTTATTATCGGTATCTCTAAAATACTCAACAGTATGATTGCTCGGGATATGGAGCGATTTATGAAGTTTTTCGAAGCGGCTCATGAAAAAACGGAGCTGATTCAACCCGATGAGCTTTATTTTACTGAGTTTAAACGGATGTCGGGATATGCCAACGAAATGGCGCAGACGATTCAAGAGCAAAAAGAGTCCTTACAACAGCTTAATGCCGGATTGGAAGAGCGGGTACGATTTAAAACACAGGCCTTGCAAATCAAAAACGATGCCCTTGAAGAGGAGCAGAAATTTTCACAGGGGCTTCTCGAATCACATAAACAGTTTATCCGCTATGCGATCCATGAAACCCATACGCCGCTGTCGGTGATTATGGCGAATATTGAGCTGTTCTCTATGAATGAAGGGCGTAATCGCTATTTGGCGAAGATCGAAGCGGCGGTCAAAAATATTTTCAGTATTTACGATGATTTGAGCTATCTGGTGAAAAAAGATCAGATTGAGTATCCGAAAAAAGCAATCAATTTGGGTGAATATGTCCAAAAGAGGCTAGAATTTTTCGATGAGGTTGCCCATTTCTCGAATCTCTCTTTTAAGTATCTGCAGCCTGAATTTCCTTCGTGGATACAGTTTAATGAAACCAAGCTCCAGCGGGTTATCGATAATAATATCACCAATGCGATCAAATATACTAAAAACGGCGAAGAGATTCGAATCGGCGTGGAGTGTGAGACCCAAGGGTGCAGGTTTTGGATAGAGAGTCGATCTCAAAAGATTCATGACCCGCAAAAGATTTTTGAGGCATACTATCGGGAACGGAAAAAAACAGACGGATTCGGGTTGGGGCTTAGTCTCGTCAAATCAATCTGTGATGAAGACGGTGTGGAAATAACAATCTCTTCAGATAGTGAATTGACCCGCTTCGAATATCATTTTAAAAAGGGTAATCTTGAAAATACTCCTTCTTGAAGATGAACAGATGCTCAGTGAAGCGATCACGGAGTATTTGGTTTCATCGGGTCATCAGGTTACTTTTTATTATGACGGTTCAGATGCGCTCGAAGCGCTTAAAAAAGAGACTTTTGATCTGCTGATACTCGATATTAACGTTCCGGGAATCGACGGACTGGAACTTCTCGAAGAGTTGCATAAACTCAAAATCCGCCCACCTGCTATTTACATCAGTGCCCTTGTCGATATTGAGGGGATCAGCCGTGCGTATGATCTGGGGTGCTACGATTATTTGAAAAAGCCGTTTCACCTCAAAGAGCTTGCTCTTCGAATCGATAAGGTGATGCAAAGCTGCACCATTCCCCAAAGCCATCTCCGTCTTTCAAAGTGTTACGCCTATGATGCCTCTACCTCGACATTGATGTGTGATAACGTAACACAGCCCCTCAGTAAGCGACAGCTTCAAATTATCGATCTCCTTGCCCGTAATCGGGGACGTGTGGTCGATTTTGACCAGTTTCGCAACTATGTTTGGGACGAAGAGTACGTGGACAACGCAACAATCCGTGCTGAGGTGAGCCGTTTGAAAAAGTCTTTGAAAGAGGATTTCATTCAAAATATACGGGCCTTAGGTTACATGATCGATATTCCCCGTTCCCATTAAGTTACTTTTTTACACACTTATCCCCTCTCCTGAATATTTTTGACGATAAATTTTTCTAATTTAACAATTGCTACGTTCGTGCTATGCTTTATTTTCATAATGACACTGATAAAAACTTATTTCAAGGAGTGGAAATGCGAGGTACAGTATCTCTATCGCTTTTAGCATCGGCTTTGGTTGTCAATGCCATGGCAGCTGATAGCTTAGAAAGTATGTTTAAAGAAGGGAAAGCGAGCGGGCAAATCCGTGCTTTTTATATCGACCGTGATTATGATGGGTATACTAATGCAACGTCAGTTCATCGCAATGCTACGGCTATCGGCGGATATTTGAAGTATGAAACGGGTGCGTGGAACGGATTAAATCTCGGCAGTGCATTTTACACGACGAATGGTTTGTTTTTAAAAGATAAAACCACCACGACGGGAGCGGATAACCCTGAAGTAGATCCGACGTTATTGGGCAAAAGCAATGAATCAACTACGTATCTAGGCGAAGCGTATGTTCAGTACAAAAATGGGAACACTACGTTTAAAGGGGGTCGTCAAAAACTCGATACTCCGATGGCGGGGAGCGATGATGCTCGTATGCTTCCGAACCTTTTTGAAGCATATGTCCTCAGCAATACCGATGTGAAAGATACGACATTGATCGCAGCACATGTGACTAAGTTCGCTCAAGGGNNGTTGATATGGGAACGTATGCTATCGGTGAGAATACCGGTGGTGTGAGTGTCGCAGCGGCAATTTACTCAGGAGTTCCGGGATTGAAATTGCAACTTTGGGATTACTATGCTCATGATATTCTCAACGCCATCTATGCCGAGGCAAACTACGGCTGGTCATACGCAAGCGGTGTAGCACCGTACGTAGCGGCACAATGGATTAGCGAGAGAGATGTCGGTACAAACTCACTAGCGGCTTTAAACAAAGTAGAAAGTGATTTTGTTGGAGCAAAAATAGGTGTTAAAGTAGCAAATTGTGATCTTTCGGTTGCGGCTTCACACAACACTAAAGATTCAGATGCAGCAATTGGCGGCGGAACCATTTCTCCTTGGGGCGGTATGCCGGCATACACTCAAGGGATGGTAACTCGTCACCAGTTTATGGCGGGAACCGACGCTTGGAAAGTTGCAGCTGCGTATGATTGGAAAGATTACGGCGTTAATCTCAATACCGGTGTATACTATGTCGAGTACGATATGGACCCATTAAATGGATATTCAAATGCTGCTGCATCGGATGAATCAAGTGAATCCGGTTTTGACATTATTTACAATCCGCAAGCGGTGAAAAATCTACAGTTGCGTCTCCGTGCGAACTACGCACGCGATTTTCAAGAGACAACTGCCGGTGATGTTAGCTGGGATGAATACCGCGTTATCGCAAACTATAACTTTTAAAGGAGGTTAAATTATGAAACAAGATATGGTTGATCGCATTAAAAACGATCCAGATTTTTTACAGCTCACTCGTGTACGTAGCAAGTTTGCTTGGACATTGACGATCGTTATGTTGGTGATTTATTTCGGATTTGTATTGGTGATCGCTTTTGATCCTGCACTTTTAGGGACTCCGTTGTCTGAGGGTTCCGTAACGACAGTCGGGATTCCGGTCGGTGTCGGAGTTATTCTTAGTGCCTTTATCCTTACGGGAATTTATGTTCGCCGTGCGAATACAGAGTTCGATGAACTCACAGCAAAAATCAAAGCTAAAGCAAAGGGAGAGTGATGAAAGCATTACTATTAGTACTTCTTACTAGCTTTGCGGCGTTCGCAGGCGAGGCGTTAACTGGAGAAGTTGAAAAACAAGCACTGAATATGTCAGCGATTATTATGTTCTTGATCTTCGTAGGGGCAACTCTGGGGATCACTTATTGGGCGGCAAAACGTACCAAAACGGCAAAAGATTTCTATACGGCCGGCGGAGGGATCACAGGATTCCAAAACGGTATGGCGATCGCGGGAGACTACATGTCTGCGGCATCGTTTTTGGGTATTTCTGCCCTCGTTTATGCGAAAGGGTATGATGGACTCATCTACTCCATCGGATTCTTGGTCGGTTGGCCGATTATCTTGTTTATGGTAGCTGAACAGCTCCGTAACCTCGGTAAATACACCTTTGCAGACGTTGCATCGTACCGTTTGCGTCAAACTCCTATCCGTACATTGGCGGCGTTTGGTTCAATCTTGACCGTTGTATTGTATTTGATCGCTCAAATGGTTGGAGCTGGTAAATTGATCCAACTTCTTTTCGGTCTTGATTATGAGATCGCGGTTATCCTTGTCGGTGTCCTTATGATCCTTTACGTAACGTTCGGTGGAATGTTGGCGACAACGTGGGTTCAAATCATCAAAGCGTTCTTGCTCCTCTCCGGTGCTACATTTATGGCGATTGCGGTTATGGCTCATTATGACTTTAACTTCGAAACCTTGTTTGCGACTGCGGTACAGATGAAAGAGACAACCTCTATTATGGCTCCGGGCGGACTGGTCAGTGACCCGATTTCAGCGATTTCTCTCGGTATTGCGTTGATGTTCGGTACGGCGGGTCTTCCCCATATCCTTATGCGCTTTTTCACCGTTAGCGATGCAAAAGAGGCACGTAAATCGGTTTTCTATGCGACAGGTTTCATCGGGTATTTCTATATCTTGACGTTTATCATCGGTTTCGGTGCGATCGTTATGGTTTTCCAAAACCCACAATATCTTGACCTTGCGAAACAAGCAGTTGACGGCGGTGCTCCGATCCTCGGCGGCGACAATATGGCGGCAATTCACCTTTCTCACGCAGTGGGCGGCGATTTCTTCCTCGGATTTATCTCAGCTGTTGCATTCGCAACGATCCTTGCGGTTGTTTCGGGTCTTACGTTGGCCGGTGCATCTGCGATTTCACACGATTTGTATGCAAGTGTTATCCGTAAAGGGAAAGCGGATGGAATGATGGAGATGAAAGTTTCTAAAGTCTCAACCGTTATTTTGGGTATCGTAGCAATCTATCTCGGTATTGCGTTTGAAGATCAAAATATTGCGTTCATGGTTGGTTTGGCGTTTGCTATCGCAGCATCTGCGAACTTCCCGATTTTGTTCCTTTCTATGTATTGGTCAAAACTCACCACTCGCGGTGCATTGCTCGGTGGATCACTGGGATTATTGACAGCGGCAGTACTTGTGGTACTTGGGCCAACCGTTTGGGTGGATGTGTTAAAAAATGCGGAAGCAATTTTCCCTTACAAATATCCGGCTCTTTTCTCTGTGAGTGCAGCGTTTATCGGAATCTGGTTCTTCTCGATTACCGACAAATCTGATAATGCGGCAAAAGAGAAAGAGGCGTACGAAGCACAATATATCCGTTCACAAACGGGTATCGGTGCTGAGGGTGCGGTGGAGCATTAACCTATGAGTCTGTTTGACCAAAAAGCACTATTGATGTCAATCCATCCTTTCGACCTTCTTGGGGAGAGGATGATTGAAAAATTGATGACCCAGATGGACATCGCTTATTACCCAAAGGAGACGGTTCTGATCGCTCCTCGGGTGAGGGCGGAATCCCTCTACATCATTATCAAAGGCATTGTCAACGAAACCATCGAGGGTGAACTCCAAAATGTGTATGGGGAGCGCGACAGCTTTGACGCGAACTCCCTTATATACGGAAATACCCAAAGCACCTTTAGTGTCGCCGAAGATCTCATCTGCTATGAACTCCCCAAAGAATCTTTTCTTAACCTCCTCCAAGATGTCGAACCGTTTCAAAACTACTTTATGCAAGATTTCATCACCAAACACCAAAACCTAAAAGAGCGTCAGCACCAAAATGAATTGACCCCTTTTATGGTCTCCCGTGTCGACGAGATCTATCTCCATACCCCGTGTTTTGTTGAGGCGCATACCCCGATTCGTGAAGCTCTGCGACAAATGGCAGATCAAAATGCGAATGTCATATTGGTTCGGGAGGGGGATTCGGTCGGTATCGTAACCGATACGAATCTTCGTGAGAAAGTTTTATTGGCGGACAAAAGCAGCAGTGACCCTATCGGAGATATCGCCACGTACGGTTTGATTAGTATCGAGCGAAGCGATTTTCTCTTTAACGCATTACTGCTCTTTACCAAACACGGAGTGAAGCGGTTGGTAGTAAACGACGGCGAAAAAATCGTCGGGATATTGGAACAGCTCGATCTTTTGAGCCATTTTGCCAATCATACCCATCTTATCGCCGCGTCGATCGATCGTGCGGTGAGTATTGACGAGCTTCAAAATGCACAGCGTTCTCTCACCCATTTGGTGCGTTCTCTCACCTCCAAAGGGGTTCGGGTTCGGTATGTTTCCAAACTTGTCAGCGAGCTCAATGCTAAAGTGTATCGTAAAGTATTCGAGATGGTCGTACCCGCGTCGCTTCAAGAGAAATGCGCCCTGATTATCATGGGGAGCGAAGGGCGAGGAGAACAGATTCTCCGTACCGATCAGGATAATGCTCTCATTATTCGAGATGGAGAAGATGAGGAGACTTTTGAACCGTATATGATGCAATTCAATGAGCATCTGCTTCAGTTGGGATTCCCGAAATGCAACGGCAATGTGATGGTTTCAAATCCTTACTGGCGCAGAAGCGTATCGGATTATCAAAAGCTGATAGAGGAGTGGGTTGACACCCTTAACGAAGAGTCGTTGATTGGATTATCGATTTTTCTGGACGCTCAGTGTGTCGCGGGAGATGAGAAACTTTTAAACGTGTGTCGAGATTCGCTCTTTGGTCAGTTTGAAGGGCGAAGCGATATGCTGGCGCATTTAGCGAAAGCCGCTTTGGCTTTTGAAACCCCTTTGAGTCTATTTTCGGGATTCGTTTTGGGACGTGCCGAGCATGGAAGCGAATTTGATATTAAAAAGGGGGGGATATTCGCGATAGTTCACGGTATCCGAATCCTCTCTTTGGAGCATAAAATTACCCACACCAATACGACGGAGCGGATCAAGGAACTCAATAACCTCGGGCTATTTGATAAAGCGTATGCGAGTGAGTTGATCGAAGCGTATGATACGTTGCTGAGTATTCGGCTCCGTTTTATCCTTGCACAGAAGCAGGGGAGTGATGAACAAAATTACGTCAATCCGAAATTACTCTCTAAGGCCGAACGTGATCTCCTAAAAGATGCGTTTAAAATCGTCAACACGTTTAAAAAGTTTTTGACCTACCATTTCCATTTGGGTATGGTGGTCTGATGTTCGCTTCACTCCAACGTTCATGGAACAGAAGAGGATTAAATGACGAAAATTACGCGTGGATGTTTGACCCTTACGTCGGGGACGAAGTTGTTGTATTTGATACGGAAACAACGGGATTAAATACCAAAAAAGATGCGGTACTCAGTATCGGTGCGGTCAAGGTCAAAGGGGATCG
>DLUI01000116.1:10697-11930 GCA_002742695.1 Sulfuricurvum kujiense
TGGTTAGGGATCACTCTTCCCAACAAACAGATTGAAGTTTCAGGACTCTATTTTGATAAAAAAATTGCCCTGATTCCTCAAGGAAATATTGATTTGCGCTTTGATACAATCCTTCGAGATTTGAATATCCCGAGGATGGGTCAGCACAATGCGTTGAATGACGCGATTATGACCGCAATGGTCTACATAAAATTAAAAAATACACTTAAACTACACTAAGGAGCCTTACCTATGAGCGATATCGTAAAACCAACTTTTCAACCGAACCGAGAGTTCGCTAAAAATGCCCGTATTAAAAATATGTGTGAGTACCATGATTTACAAACATGGGCAACTGAAGATTATGAGGGATTTTGGGGCAATTTTGCCAATGAAAAAATCGACTGGTTTCAACCCTATACTCAGGTGCTCGATGAGAGTAATGCACCGTTTTACAAATGGTTTGTGAACGGGAAACTCAACGTTGCCCACCAATGTATCGACCGTCACCTTAGCTCACGCAAAAACAAAGCGGCGATCATTTTCGAAGGGGATCGCGGTGACAAACAAATCATTACCTACCTCGAGCTCTATTACAACGTCAATAAATTTGCCAACCTTTTGAAAAACGAGTTCCATGTCAAAAAAGGGGACCGTGTTGTCATCTATATGCCGATGATCCCTGAAGCGGCGTACGCAATGCTCGCATGTGCTCGTATCGGTGCGATCCACTCCATCGTATTCGGCGGATTCTCTTCTGAAGCGTTGAAAGATCGTATCGAAGATGCCGAGGCGAAATTGGTCATCACGGCTGATGGTGCATACCGTAAAGATAAACCGTACATGCTCAAACCGGTCGTTGACCAAGCGATCGATGAAAAATCTCCGGTTGAAAAAGTTCTCGTGGTTGAACGTAATAACGAAGATGTTACTTGGGTTGCGGGACGCGACTATTCGTACAACGAACTGATCAAATACCAATCAAGCGTATGTGAAGCGGAAGTAATGGATGCGGAAGACCCTCTTTTCCTCCTCTACACCTCAGGTTCTACCGGAAAACCGAAAGGGGTTCAACACAACTCTGCGGGGTATATCCTTTGGGCGCAAATGACGATGGAATGGGTATTTGACGTCAAAGAAAACGACACCTACTGGTGTACGGCAGACGTCGGCTGGATTACCGGACACACCTATATCGTCTACGGACCACTTGCGATGGGTGCGACTACGATTATGTTCGAAGGGGTTCCGACC
>DLUI01000115.1 GCA_002742695.1 Sulfuricurvum kujiense
CGTAATCTCATGGGTCTCGTAGTAGTTGCGATCCATATCGGCGATACTGAGTTGTACTTTGTAAATCGTCGAACCTGCCGCCATGAGAACTCCCTTGTAAGTGTGAAATTATGGCATAAGGGGGCTTATAAAGGAGCTATTAGCGGAGAAATGGTAAAATGCGAAATGATACAAACCATACCGATTGAAACCTTTTTAGAATCTCACAATACCTATGACCTCATCATCGATGCGCGAAGTCCGCACGAATACGGTGAATCTCACGTCCCCTCAGCACAAAATTTTTATGCGTTAAATGATGCGGAACATCACGAAGTCGGCACCATTTACAAACAAATTTCCCCTTTTGAAGCACGCGTCAAGGGAGCTTCATACGTCTGCCTTAATGCGGCGCGCCATATTCACGATATCTATCCTGCATTCACCCCGAACTCGCGAATCGCGATCTATTGTGCGCGCGGCGGCATGCGCTCCTCTTCGCTGGGGACTATCCTCTCAAACATCGGCTACCGAATCGACCGCGTGATCGGAGGGTATAAATCGTACCGAACCTTTGTCACCGGTTATCTGGATACTCTCCCACCGCTCAATTTTATAACCCTTGGCGGAAATACGGGATGCGGCAAAAGCGATCTCCTAAATGAACTGGACAACGTCATCGATTTGGAAAAAATGGCGAACCACTACGGTTCGGTCTTCGGCGATGTCAACGGTGCCCAGCCGAGCCAAAAAGAGTTCCAAAATCGGCTCACCCATGCTCTCCTTTCCCTAAAACCTGAAAAAAAAGGGTTTGTCGAAGCCGAGAGCAAGCGAATCGGAAAAATCATGCTCCCCTCTTCTTTATACAAGCAGATGGAATCAGGGTTCCGCATTGAAATCACCGCACCTATAGAGCAGCGTGTGGAGCGGATCATGCGGATGTACGATTCGATGGATGAACACTTTTTCATGGAACGGATGGAGCGGATCTCCCCTTACATCAGCCGTGACGATAAAACCTCCGCTATCGCCGCATTTGAGAACGGTGATTTACCCAGAGTTTCCGAGATATTATTGACCCAATATTACGACAAAGTCTACAAAGTAACCATCAAACCCGATATGAGCATCCACAACGATGACCCGCTCAAAACACTCGACATTCTCAGAGGGATTCAAGATGAACAACAGTGCTAAGCTGACAAAATTCGTCCGCGCTTCAGGATGCGCCGCCAAACTCTCCCCCGGCTCGCTCGAAGACGTCACCTGCCATCTGAAATCGTTTCATAAAGATCTCCTCGTCGGATTTGAGGGGAATGAAGATGCGGGGGTTTATCGGATCACTGATGATTTGGCGATGGTGCAGACGGTCGATTTTATCACCCCCGTGGTCGATGATCCCTTCATCTACGGTCAAATCGCGGCGGCTAACTCTCTGAGTGACGTCTTCGCGATGGGGGGCGATGCCAAGACGGCACTCAACCTCGTCGGATTTGACGGCAAGAATCACCCGACCGAAGTGCTCACCGAGATTCTACGCGGAGGGCAGAGCAAAGCACAAGAGTGTGGAGCGATCATCGTCGGCGGACATACGATAGAAACCCCTGAGATGCTGTACGGTCTCTCATGCACCGGATTTGTCCACCCCGATAAAATTCTCCGTAACAACACAGCTCAGGTAGGGGATTTGATCGTCCTCACCAAACCTCTGGGATTGGGGATTCTGATCACCGCGATCAAAGCCGACCTACTGGATGAGCCAACCGTGATGAAGGTCGCGGAGACAATGCGCACCCTCAACTATAAAGCCTCACTCATCGCACGGGAGTTTGATGCTCACGCGTGTACCGATGTGACGGGATTCGGCTTTTTAGGTCATTTAGCGGAGATGAGCGGAGGCACTAAAACGATAGAAGTAGAGTGTTCCGCCGTCCCGTTTTTCGCCGAAGCGGTTCCGATGGCATCAATGGGGATCATCCCAGCGGGAAGCTATGCCAACAAAGAGTATCTCGAATCCAAAGTACACTTCAAACGTGATGTCGGAGCCGATATGGAGATGATCCTCTTTGATGCGCAGACATCAGGGGGACTTTTGATCACCGCTACCCCTGAAAATGCTCGAAAAATTGCCGAACGGTGTCTAAACGAGGGGATACCTGCTGTGATTGTTGCTCAGGTTGTCGCTAAAACCGATACCGATATTATTGTAGGATAAACCCATGCACCGACGCGAATTTATTAAAAAATCAGCACTTACGGGGGCGATTTGCCTCACCCCCTCTTTTCTCACCGCCTCTTCAACACCGACGCTCAAAGAGGGACTTGCCCTCTATACTATCCGTTGGAGTTTTGATCTCTCTGCCCATAAGGATAAACAGTGCGCCCTATGGGTTCCCCTCCCCTCTGATATCAACGGATTTCAGCGCGTAATCGAGTTTGGAAACACAACCAACGCAGAGAGCCATTTCGAGAGCGATCACAACCGTTACGGCGCCCGCACCTTTTATGCCCATTGGGATAAAAGTGCCGTGAGCAAAACCCTCAAACTGAGTATGAGTGTAGCACTGAGAGATCGCCAATGCGATTTCCGCCCCAAACGGATCTGTCCCGAAACACTCGAAAAAGCGAGAGAGTTTTTAGCCCCCTCAGCGCATATCCCCACCGACGGAGCCGTTGCCAAAGTTGCCAAAAATATCACAGGAGCGGAAAAAGATCCCCTCAAAAAAGCCCGCAAAATCTACGACTGGATTGTGGCGAACAGCTACCGCGACGAGAGTGTCCAAGGGTGCGGTGTCGGAAGCCCCAATGCTATGCTCTCCCAACTCGAACAGGATGGGCGTATGGGGGGAAAATGCCTCGATATGTCGGCACTCTGCGTTGCATTGATGCGCGCCAGCGGTATCCCCGCGCGCGAGGTGATGGGAATACGGGTCGGAGCGTCGCGTCTCTCTCCTGCCTTCGGAGCGGGAGAAGACAATACCAAAGCGCAACACTGCAAGGTGGAATTTTTTATCCCCAATATGGGGTGGATACCGTGCGACCCTGCCGACATCACCAAACTGGTACTCAAAGAGAAGATTGAGAAAAACTCCCCCCGCGCACGCGCGCTCGCCGATAAATTCTTCGGCTTTTGGGAGAACAACTGGATAGCACTCAACCACGCCCGTGATTTCGATCTCTACCCCGCCAATACCCAAGGCTCCCTCGACTCATTCGGCTACCCGTACGCCGAAGTGGACGGCGAATACCTCGACCCCTTTGAACCGAAAAGCTATCGCTATACCTTCCACTCCCTCAAAGGTGCCGAATGATCCTCGACTGCCGTGATATGGATTGCCCGCGTCCCGTACTGGAGACGAAAAAGGCACTCGACGCCCTCCCCTCAGATGCAACCCTCACCGTAGAGGTCAACACCCTATCAGGACGGGAAAACTGCAAACGGTTCGCCCTCTCACAGCACTGTACATTTACCGAAGAGTCTCTAAGCGATGGAGCGACACGCCTCATTATCGTCAAAGGGAGAGGATACGTTGAGCTTAGTGATGAGGAGAATCCCGTCGATGTTATGATGCAGCAGGAGCGGCGCAGTGCGGTACTCGTGCTGTTCGGTGCACTCATCACGGCACTTCTCTCCGCCTCATGCTGTATCATCCCGACCCTTTTTATGGTCTTCGGCATCTCCTTCGCAGGGGTTATCAATGTTCCTGAGCTCAACAGCTATCGGTGGCTATTTACCGCCTTTGCCGTCTTGATGCTGAGCATCGGTTTTTACCAAATGGTGATCAAAAAGCAGATCGAATGCGATTGTGCCCCAAGCCTCACCTCTAAAATTCTCCTGATCCTTTTTTGGGGACTCTTTCTCTTTAGCCTTGCCGCCCTCTTCTATCCCTATTATGAGGTGTTGATATGGGGAAAATAGCCCTCAGCTTGCTTCTATTGACCTCTCTCGCGTACGCCAAAGAGTGGAGGCTCCATATCAACGGAATGCACTGCATCGCCTGCACACTGGCGGTCAAAAAAGCGCTGATGGGTGTCTCAGGGGTTCAAGAGGCAAAAGTGAATTTCAAAAATGAGAGTGCGATAGTCATAACGGATGAGAAGGTTACGCTTCGGATGATGCAGGATTCCGTGGCACAGACAGGGTATAGTGCAATAGCGCAGAAATAAAGACGTTTAGAGTTACGCGGCTACCGTTGCACCAAATCCAAACTCTACCCGAAAATCGGTTGCTTGCACTTTTGGAATCACCGTATTTTATTCGTCAGTGGTACATTTGATGTAATCGGCTTTGCTTAAAAAACAAATGTATAACGTTTTAGATTTCATTTATATAAAGCTAATAAAGTATCAATCCATTTTGGGATATTTGATTCATTCGATAAACTTGAATATATTTTTGCTATCTCATTTTTAGTCTCCAAGCTTTCCATAATATAATCATATATCTTTTGTTTTTCATCTTGACCTTTAATATCTTGAAGCTTTAAAAAAGCCAAATCTTTTGATACTTTTGCATATTTTGACTTTTCATTAAATTGAAAATATGTAATTATTTCTTTAATTTTTGGATCATTCTCATTTTCAATATGTTTATTAATCGCATCAAAATACACTTTTGCATTAAGGCAATCTTCCATTTCAGTTTGATCATATAACCCTGATTTTTCCAATGGAAGCAGCTCTATTTCATCTTCATTAATTTGTAAACGTCGAATATATAATTTTTTGTTTTTATCATTTCCAATATTTGAATACCCTTCAAAATTAACTCTTTGTTTGTCTGAATCAATTAAACATACAATAGTCCCATTTAGGGTTTTCTGTTCACTTTTTTCCTGAACAGGAACACTTAAATAATTAAAAAGTTTAATAACATTACCAGAACCACCAACTGGTAAAATAATTGTATCTGTTCGTTTTTTGATTTCAAAAAATGTTTTTAAATACTGAGCATCATCAGCACCTTCACATATCAACCAATTTGTTTTTTTTGTTCTACTTAAAGATAGGATAGATGTTACTAAATCAAAATAACTTTTAATTTCTATATCATCAGGCATAGCACCACGATTATCAAAAGCTAATGAAAGGTCAAATACGCTAACGGTATCTTCTTCTTTATCTATATGACACCATGTACCTGATTCAGCCAATGGAATGAATCCATACCAATGTGTAGTTATTAAGGTCTGATATTGATAAACATTTGCAAGATTTGAAACTCTCAAAAATTGTTCAAAACATGCGGCTGTATTTAAAGATGCTTCTGGTTCATCTAAAGCAAAAATTACTTCGTATTCAGGTTTATCAGGCTGCGTTAAAAACGCATATGCTACATCTATTAAAGCTGTTCTTTGTTCACCGGAACTTAAAATATCTAAATCTTTTGTTGTTTTTTTTAGACTTATTGTTGCAAAGTATGTATCAATAATTTTTTCTCTTATGATTTTTGTCGATAATTTTTGCGCTACACCTTGACTAGTCTTATAACTATATTGATCATCTATTTCTGACATAGATTTATTGATATTTTTAATAAAATCTAATAGTTTTTTATTGATAAAACTTACTATACTTTCTTTACCATCAATTATTTTACTATCAAGAACACTATCGATTTCTGATACTATATCTTTACCCATTAGATATTGCATTTTTGTAGAATAAAGTTTAGTCGCCTCACTAACAGAAGTTTCTACTGGAAAATAAATATATGCATACGAATCCCATATTTCTTTGCGTAATTTTTCAATATGCAGTTTAATGTCAATATCAGGCACTTCTGTCGCAAAAAATGTATTCAATGTTTGCACACCGAAAGGACTATCAATTTTCGACGCATCAAGGTCTTTTTCATATGGAAGATAAGGTAAGCATATGAGATAATATTTACTAATATCTATATTTTTTTTCAATCCATCTTTAAAATTAACAAACTCTTGTAAAGCAGGTATATTACTTGCATCTTTTTTTGAAAACTTCCATAAAATATCACCTAGGTCAGCAAACATTTTTTGTTTATATTTTGATTTTTCTAAAAGAAAAATGGGTGCTATAAGTGCTTCATCTCTTTTTCCATTTTTGAGCAAGTTCCAATCTCTATCAGTATTAAAATAATAATCTAATACTTCTAGTATGGCAGATTTTCCTGCACCATTAGCTCCCGAAAAAACAGTGAACTTATTGTTTGAATCATTTGATAAATGAATATAATTCAAACCATTATAATTTTTATATGCTCGTAAAAACAATCCAATAACCATTTATTTGCCTTTGTTTCACTGATTTTTAATACGTCTGTCTGTACCCCAAACTTCAAAAGTATCTTAGGAAGGACATCATCGAATATTTTATACATTTGAAGATAGGAAAGATTCTTTGAGAGTTGGCTTGTGGATATGAGTTTAGTTTCTGTCATCAATATTCTCATTATCCTGTTTTTTTTCGTAGGAACAGAATAGCTAAAAATTATAGAAAAAGCAAATATTGGGGAGATGGATTCCGTGTCGTGGCACGGAATGACGGGAAAGAGGAATCACCCTTCGACAAGCTCAGGGCGAACGGGGATAAGCCTTAGCACACTTTTACTCCAAATTAGGACGGCGTGCCGCTGACCAATCGACAAATTTAGATATATCCTCACCGTTGTCAAATGCTTTCTCCAACTCTTCTGTAATATCTTCATGCACTACGATTTCTATTCCATCTTCTTCAAAATGTTTCAACAGCCATAAAACGTTCTCAAATATTTGCTGATTTTGGAAATTAAGGGTTAATGATTGCATTCTATTACTCCTGCATCGATGAAGTATTATAACACTTTGAAGGGAAATAGTTGAATGTGATTTAGGGGGGCAAGGGGCGTAAACCCCTTGGCTACACTCAATTGAGCATAGGTGCAAAGATGCACATAAGCAGTAGTGTGAATAGAAGCTTATCCATAAAGACCCCCTCGTTAGATTTTTGGGGGGCAAAAAAAAAGGTCGAGGGGTAATTAATCCCTCGACCCTTGCCGCTCCATTAATCTAACGAAAGCTCTATTCACGAAAAAATTATAGCATATTTTTTACTATTGTAAAACTTACCCTTTGACTTTCGCTTCGATCGTCGCAACGATACTTGGATCTTCGAGAGTTGAGATATCCTGAGTGATCGCTTCACCTTTCGCGATAGAGCGAAGGATACGGCGCATGATTTTTCCTGAACGGGTTTTCGGCAAGCCCGGTACGAAAACGATGTCATCACAGATAGCGATGTTACCGATCTCTTTCATAATCACTTTGTTGATCTCTTTAACCATCTCCATCTCTTCACCGACGGTGTCATCGCTTTTGAGAACGATGTAGGCGAAGATTCCCTCACCTTTGATGTCGTGCGGTTTACCTACAACGGCTACTTCCGCGACGTTCGGGTGTTTTTTACATGCCGCTTCAACTTCGGCGGTTCCCATACGGTGACCGGATACGTTGATAACGTCATCGGTACGTCCTGTGATGGTGATGTATCCGTCTTCGTCGTAGATTGCGCCGTCACCTGTGAAGTATACCGGCTGTCCGTCTTTTTTGACATCACCGAAATACGATTTCACGAAACGCTCAGGATCGCCCCAGATTCCGCGAATCATAGACGGCCAAGGACGGGTTACACACATATAACCTGGCTCACCTGCTTCAACTTTGATACCCGTTTGAGGATCAAGGATTTCGGCGATGATACCCGGAAGAGGGAATGTCGCACAAGCAGGTTTGATCGGAGTCGCACCCGGAAGAGGAGAGACGATATGTCCTCCCGTTTCCGTTTGCCAGTAGGTATCGACGATCGCACATTTGCTTCCGCCGACTGCTTCGTAGTACCATTTCCATGCCGGAGGATCGATCGGCTCACCGACGGTTCCGAGAACTTTAAGAGAGCTGAGATCGTATTTAGCCGGCTCATCTTCACCCATTTTGTGCAATACGCGGATTGCGGTCGGAGCGGTGTAGAATTGGTTGATTTTGTACTCTTCGACCATTTTCCACGGACGTCCCGCATCCGGATAGGTCGGAACCCCTTCGAACATAAT
>DLUI01000070.1 GCA_002742695.1 Sulfuricurvum kujiense
TTCGAACATTTACTCGAAGAGATAATTGCCAAAGCCCGCCTAAAAGGGGCAAAAATTCTCACGTGGTATCAATCTCCCAATGGCAGAACGGTTATCGAAATTTATGGAAAACTTCCGATTTTTTACTTAAGTCGGCACGCGGCTATCGATAGTATTATCCACCAATACAATTTGATTTCCCAATACCGACATCTCTACCAAAGTGCAACACAAAAATTCAAGTTACTAACAGTAGAAACAACGGGACAAGAACATAAAGTCTCCACTACATCCAAAGCTATTTATGAATGTGAAATAGTTTTTGGGAATATGGATAACGAACTTACGGCATCCACAAGAAGAAAACTCTATGCAGCGTTAGAAAAAATCAACGCTTCTGAACGGATGAGCCCCTCAGAGTTTTATCTTTTTCAAAATGTCTTGATAGATCATTTTCGTGACAAAGTTATCGAAGCCCGCTCCACGAAAAAGAAAAAACAGCTTCAAATGTTTCTCCGTTTTCTTAAAGAGATAAGTCACTCCGATATTGAATAAGCATTTTGCGACACTATTGCAACAGTAAACATTTATGATTCTCTCACTTATTTAAAAGAAGGCTCATCATGCTAACGACCGTCAAATCAAAAATAATTTTCACAATAATATTTTTCAGTTTTATTGGTATGGGGGCAATATATTCGTATATATCCTCATCATTGAATACCTTTTCGAATGAAACAGCCAAACGTTCATTAATGATGCTCAGCGATTCTATCTTTCAAACTCTTTCACTAAGTATGCTCGCAGGCGATCCGAAAGTTGTTAACGAAGCCATTGCCCATGCACAGGAGATCGACGGTGTTTCTAAAGTCGAAGTTCAAAAATCTAAGCAGGTAATTGAACTGTTCGGGCTAAATGAAAAATTCAGCGATGATCCGATGATTCAGGAAATTTTTAAAAGCAAAAAGCCGCAAGTCATAGAGAGCAGCGATAAAGGGCATATGATTCGTCTCCTTCAGCCGCTGATCGCACAAGAGAGATGTTTGGCATGTCACACCAATATTCAAACGGGCGAAGTCTTAGGGGTTATGGATCTGGTTGTTTCGTTGGAAAAAAATGATGCGGAGATCGGAGATACACAATTTATTTTATTGATTGCATTAAGTATTACGATTGTAGCTTTTGTCGTCATCCTTTCTATCTTTTTCGGAAAAGAGATATTGCACCCTCTTGAAGAACTCAAAAAGCGCATCAATGAATTAGTTAACGGGGATAAAGATTTAACGAAACGGCTTGCGGTAACTAAAAAAGACGAGTTTGCCGAAGCGGCTATCGAAGTCAACCATTTTGTCGCTATGGTTCAAGATACCGTCAATGAAGTAAAAATATTGGGCGCACAGAACTCTATGATTGCAGCCACAATTACCGAGGCTACACATAGTATTTCAAAAGGGGTAGAACAAGAGCGTTCTATTGTCAAAGAAGCCACTGATAAAAGTATCTCTATCAAAGAGATATTGTCGAAAAGTATCTTGATCTCCGAACAAACACAAAAAAATGTTGCTACCGCTAATAATGAATTGATTACGGCAAAAGGGGTCCTCAGCAAACTTGTCGTAGAGGTTGAGGGATACATTGAGACGGAACAGGAGATGTCATCTCAGCTGGTTGACTTGCGTCAAGATGCCGATCAGGTTAAAAATGTTCTGGAGGTTATCAAAGATATTGCCGATCAGACTAATCTGCTCGCACTGAATGCTGCCATCGAAGCGGCACGTGCGGGTGAGCACGGACGAGGATTCGCCNNGAGATCGAAATCAATGTTAATACAATCGTGCAGTCAATCAACGACGTAAGCGATAAGATGATCAACAATGCACGCAATATGAATCAATTAACACATATTTCAAATGAAGTAGAAGAAAAAATTTCCGTAACCTCTTCAGAAATGGAGCGATCCGTAGTGGTTGCGCAGCATTCGTATAAGGATTCAGTTGAAGTGGTAAGTCATATCGAATGGATTATCGATCGGATATCCAATATTAATCATGTCTCCGAATCAAATCAAAAAAGTGTCGAAATGATCGAAAGCGATTCGGATAAATTGCTGCAAGTGGCAAAATCGCTTCAATCACGCATCAATGAATTTAAAAGTTAACCATAAAACGGATGAGGGGAGAATAGTATGGCCGGAAATGAACTGACGTTTAGTGATGATACATTTATCGTTTCAAAAACGGATGTTAAAGGGAAGATTACCTATGGCAATGAGCTGTTTATCAGTATGTCAGGGTACAGTGAAGAGGAATTACTTTATGCCCCTCATAACATCTTGCGTCATAGCGATATGCCCGCAAGTGTTTTTAAATTGCTATGGACGCGAATTCAATCGAGAGAAGAGGTATTTGCCTATGTCATCAATAAGACAAAAAATAATGACTATTACTGGGTATTTGCCCATGTAACTCCCAGCTTTGATGCGCAAGGGAACATTATAGGGTATCACTCGGTACGCCGTAAACCCAAAAAAGAAGCGCTCTCTATTATTCAACCGCTTTATAGCTCCATGCTCCGTGCCGAAAAAATCGGTGGAATTGCTGCAGGCGAAAAAATATTACTTGCCGCATTAGATCAAATGAAGGTCACCTATGATGAATTCATCCTCTCTCACTAAATTACAGTATCTGAATCTTATCTCTATCGTTGTATTTTTAATAGCGTTAGTGGTCGAAGTCATTACCATAGGCTTTGACTGGATTCGATTACTGAATGTTATCAACTTTGCGATTGCGTGGGCAATATTTATCAATATCCGAAAAGTTCAATCAACGATCCACAAAGTCGCGGAGGTGATGAGTGAAATCGAAGAAGGACATATGGAATCACGGATTACTAATATTAATGAATATGGAGAACTTAAGGCATTATGCTGGAACACCAACAATATGATAGATCAGTTGGAAGTGTACATGCGTGATACCTATGCCGTTATTGATGCATTGAGTAAAGATCACTATTATAGAACCGTACAAAGTTCAGGACTAAAAGGTTCCTTCAAACGTTCAGCTGAAAATATCAACCTGAGCGTTAAAAAAATGGAGCAAAGCCATGAATCGCTTAAACTCTTCGATTTGGATGGGAAACTGGCTGAGATCAGCCGTTCTACCGGAGGGCTTGATGTCATTCAGCGTGATCTTATGACATCGATTGAGAGCCTTTCTCATATTTCAACTATTTCTCAAAGTACAGCGGATCAATCAACTATCACGGTAAAAGAACTCGATACGGTTACCACTAATCTGAACGAACTTACCGCTCTGGTACAGGATTCTAACGGTGCTATCAATGCATTGGGGACGAGAGCCAACGATATCAATTCGGTTGTTAATTTAATTAAAGACATCGCAGATCAGACAAACTTGCTTGCATTGAATGCCGCCATCGAAGCCGCACGTGCGGGAGAACACGGACGCGGATTTGCTGTTGTTGCCGATGAAGTTCGAAAATTGGCCGAAAAAACCCAAAAAGCGACCGGCGATATTTCTATAGCGATACAGACCCTACAGCAAGATACGCATCAGATTCAATCCAGCTCAGAGGCGATGAATGAGATTGCCTTCAAATCCAATGGTATGATCCAAAACTTTACAGAAACGATCCATTCTTTTAATACAAACGCACTGGAAACGGCAAACGTCGTCCATAATATTGAGCTGACCGCATTTATTACATTGGCAAAAATAGATCATATCCTCTTCAAAGGACGGGCGTACGATGCTGTCTACGCACGTAAACTGGATGGGGGATTTGTCGATCATACCAATTGCCGATTCGGAAAATGGTACGAACAAGGAGACGGCAAAAAGAGTTTTAGCGCCTTCCCATCGTACAAGCAGATTCAAGAACCGCATAAACAAGTCCATGACAATGTTCTGGCAGTGGCAGAGATAATGAAAACTACGGGTCTAAGTGAATCTAAAGACCTTATAGTGGATCGATTTCAACAAGTCGAAACGGCATCCGCTAAACTTTTTATCATTATGGACACTATGTTAAAAGAAGCTTCAAAACGGGAGTAATCTTTCCCGTAACTCCATTAAATGCAACATATTTGCAACACTAAGCCGTCATAATCATTCAATAACCTTTTTACATGCCAAGGATTTTGATGCAGACTGCCCACTCCCCTCTTACCCTTCAATACGAAACTGATATTCAACAGCTTCAACAAGATTTGGATCAAATTAACAAAAGTCTTTTTGATGCTACAGCACATACTGCAATCTTGCTTGTAAACCATAAGGGTGAACTTCTTCAGGCCAATAACTATTTCCACCAAATATTTGATTCGGTGATGGAGCCTTCTTTTCCGCGTAAAATTCAAGTTCTTCCGATTACCAATACCTACGGCTCGTGTTCAACGGATTCCTGGTTTGAATTTCTAACATTTAAAGATGAGAGGATGCTTCCAAAAGTTGAAATATTGATTGACGGAAAACTCCTTTATTTTACAATCATATCCACCGTTATAGATAACAAAGAAAGCGGATCGGGAGAACATCAATCCAGCTATATTCTTTCATTGACCGATATAACGAATGTCGTTGAACTGCACAAAAACGAGATCAGTATATCCAAGGAACTTGCCTATAAACAGGGTATTTTTGATGTGACCAGCGAATATATCCACAACATTGGAAATATCGTCACCGGTGCGCAGCATCTTTCCGAGCGGATTATTAAAAATCTTGAACCGATGCAATTCTTTTTCAAATATTTTGACCATATCAAAGAGCAGCTTCAGGGGAATAAACAGTTCGTCAAAGAGAGTGTTTTAGAAGAGTATCTCAAAAATTTCAAGAAAATCGAAATGAGTCTGAATATTATCGAATCCTCTATGACCGATACTATTAAGAATGTTTTAGACAGCGATATGAAAAATCTACAAAAAGCGATTAGTAATATCGCTACAACCATAGCCTATCAACAAGAACTCTACAAAAATACCAAAAACAATATGGATGAATTGGTCAAATTTATCGATCTTATTACCGAAATACGGAGCGTCATCGAACCGCAACTCTTTAAAAACGATATAGCCCTTATGGTGGATATACATCCAAGTCTTAGTTTTCAAATTAATAGAATACATCTTTTTAACGGAATGCTTAATGTCCTTAAAAATTCCATCCATGCGATTCTCACCGCAGACAAAAGCCATAAACTGTTCCCTAAAATCATCAAAATTGCGGCGAGAAGCGTCCCTATCGAGGGGAGCTTCTTCGAACTTGACATGATGAACAACGATACCATTATGATGGATGAAAATATCGTAATAGAGGTCTACGACAACGGTATCGGAATGGATGAAGAGACAACTAAAAATGTATTTTTACAGGGCTTTACGACCAAAAAAGACGGGCACGGACTTGGGTTGCACTCTTTTGCCAATTTTTTAACCGGAAACGGCCATACGATCACATGCAAATCTGAAGGGATTGGAAAAGGGACTCTCTTTACGATTACTCTCGCCCCAGGATGTAAATCATGAGTGAGGCTGTTCATAATATTCTTACCATTGACGATGATACCACTATTCTCGAAGCGTATGCCGCCATATTGGCACCGTATAAAAAAACGAGCCTTGAAGATGCGATTTTAAAGCTTGAGCAGCTTCATGATATTGAGTGCAGTGCGATTGATCCCACAGACAGGACTATGAACTTTAACCTTTTTCAGGCCAACAACGGGCTGGACGGTGTAGAAATTTTTCGCCGACACTATGAAGAGGGTTTGAGTATTCCCGTCTGTATCGTCGATATGCGTATGCCCAACGGCATCGACGGGCTTGAGACCTCACTGCGCCTCAAACAAATCGATCCCGATGTCCATATTATTATTGCAACCGCCTATTCGGATCGGACGAATAAAGAGATATTGGATGCGCTGAAGAGCAATACCTATTATATTCGCAAACCCTTCAACAGTGAAGAGATCTATCAGCTGGTCTATTCCCTCTCCATCAGTTATACCTCCACGAAAACCATTCAAAGACTCAATAACGATCTGGAAGTGAAGATTGAAGAAGAAATTGAAAAAAACAGGCAAAAAGATTCCCTCCTTTTTCAACAGGCCAAACTTGCTGCAATGGGCGAAATGATCGGCAATATTGCCCATCAGTGGCGACAACCGCTCAATATTATTTCCATGTTGTTTCAAAAAGTTTACCGCCAGCACACGAACGGAACGCTTGATAGCAAAGCCATGGAACATGCACTCAACCAAGCGATGGATACCATCACCCACATGTCTCAGACGATTGATGACTTCCGTGGACACTTTGAGCCTAATAAAGAAAAAGTACACTACACCCTCTACAGTGTAATTGAAAATGCGATTACACTCGTAGAACCGAGTTTTAATCTTGCCAACATCACATTAGAGACATCCGTTCAATCGGATATAGAACTTTACGGATTCCCCGAAGACCTCAAACAAGTACTGCTTAATCTCGTCAATAACGCAAAAGATGCCATTGTTTCCAATAGTGTTTCAAGCGGAGTTATCCGTTTAGAGGTAGCTTGTTCGGATGATAAAACTCAAGCACTCATCCGTATTTACGACAATGGGGGCGGGATCGATCTTCAATACATCGACAAAATCTTCGAGCCCTATTTTACGACCAAACATAAATCCCAAGGGACGGGAATCGGTTTGTATATGTCTAAACGGATTGTCGAAGAGCACCTTGGCGGGAGTATTACGGCGCATAATGACGCCGAAGGCGCTGTATTTACAATATTTATCCATGCACACATTAACAACAAAGGCTAAAAATGGAAAATCATATCACGTTAGCAAAAAAACTACATGTTCTATTCGTGGATGACGAGAGGCTCATTCGTGAAATGGTGTCCGATATGCTCAGCGATACGGTAGGTCATGTCTCCCTCGCTTCAAACGGTCAAGAAGGACTTGATTTTTACCTGAATTCGCTCCGTCCGATTGACATCGTTATCTCAGATCAGACGATGCCTATTATGCAAGGGCTTGACATGCTGGAGAAGATTAAAGCGCATAACCCGACACAAAAATGCATTATGATTACAGCCCATTCCGAAGCAAAATATATGTTACGAGCCATTGAAATCGGAATCGAGCACTTTATTATTAAGCCGATTATTTTCGATAAGCTGGACAATATTTTATACGATTTGGCCCTTAAAATCGAGCAGGAGTCTCAGCAAAAAGAGAGGGAAAAACTCGATCAGAGGGAACAGATACAACACGCTTTCAACAAATCTCTTGAATCTATTATCCAAAACATTCCCCTCCCCTCCATGATTCTTGATCAACACGACCATGTGATTGTCGGTAACAGTGAAATATTTTCTATCCTTGCAGGTACCCCCCATTATACAAAACTGATCAATAAAGAGCTCAACTTCAAAGAGCTCCTGAATGATGATGCTCCCGTAAAAAGTGATCCGAATTTTTGCGATTGGAAAGAAGAGTTTTTACTTATGGGAGAGGAACTCTATTTTGATATTGAAGGCGTCTTGTATTCGGCAAAAATCAAGCGAATACTCGCAGATGACAATACCCGTTTTTACGTCCTTTGTTTGATAGAACTTCTCAATTGAGCGGGACATCATGATTAAAATAATCCAATCTTTTCATGTAAAAGCCAGCGTAATCGCCATCCATTCCGATGAGAAGAATATCTATTTTACCGATACCGACGGAAACCTTCATACTGTCTGCAGAACGCAATGGAATCGATCGGAAGAGTCACTGATCCAAGAAGCAACTCCCTTGCATCGATTTCAAAAAGGGTCTTCTTTCAGTCAAAACGGTCATGTAGCATACAGTGCAAAAATCAATAATGACTGTGCTATCTGTTTGAAACTCCCCTCTAAAGAAGATACAGAAAATGAGATGGATGGTGCGTTTCCAGACCCAATGGAAAACACATCGGAAGCGGCTATAGGACTGCGCGGTCATGATCAGCGGGCAGAAGTTATGACCTTTTGCGGTACAAAGGGACAATACCTTCTCACCGGAGGGACGGATGGGAAAGTCTACATGTACAGCACACAAACCGGCAAGATCATTATGTCTCTTAAGCCCAAACCCGACTATATCTCTCATCTTGCCGTTGACAAAAGGGGAGGAAATTTAGCCTACTCCGCCTATGACAAGTCACTGATAGTTTTAAACATCCGTCATCAAAAAGAGCGTTTAAACACGTTTGCAGAGGATGCAATCGAACACTCTTTCTTTTATAATGATTCTAAATCATTGTACGCAATCGGGCGTGAAGGGAACTCCTATGTATACCATTTTAAAAGCGATGAAACATCCAAAAAAGCCCTCTTCCCTTCATGGCCTAGTTGTTGTGTCGTCGATTCCAGCGGACGTTTTGCCATAGTCGGAGGACGAAACGGAACGATTTATGTGGTCAAGCTCTCCGATAATACAATGTTTTCGTCGTTTAAACTCGATCAAAAAGGGATCAGTTCATTGCACGTAGAGGATACATATCTTTTTATAGGTTTTGAGAACGGATGGGTCTATATGATCGATATGTATGCTTTTATTGATGATTTCTCACAAGCGCTTACCGTCAAAAATTTCAAAACTGCCAAAAGATGTTTGGACAATAACCTGTTTTTGGCTATACATCCTATGTCCGAAATGTTTCAAGAGGCATGGGAAGAGATGCTGAAAGAGATTATCAATCAGTTTTCGACGGGAAACGCCGCTTCTGCATTGGAATTTGCTACTCCGTTTTTATCGGATGACGAACATAAAAAAGAGTTTGAATTTTTACTTCAGAAGCAAAAAGATTTTGAAAAATTTGCTATTTTGGTTCAGAAAAAAGAGTTTCAGGAAGCATTCGGAATGTTGGAGCGGGCACCCTATCTTGAAAAAACCGATAGTGCGCGTAAACTTGAACTCTATTTTACAAAAAGCTTT
>DLUI01000088.1 GCA_002742695.1 Sulfuricurvum kujiense
TTATTACTCTCGATTCGAATGGAGAGAACTCCGATTATTCTGATCAATGCAAAAGCCCTACGGCAGAATCGTTTTTCATTCCCCGACAGTCTCCTTGAAATCGCGAGAATTGTACAATAGCTCTTTTTTCCTATCGTATCTCTTTTTGATTCATTTTCCCTTGCAAAGCATTCGATATATTCATCAGTGAAAAGGTGACGATAAAGATCATCAGCCCCGGAAAAAAACTCACCCACCACGCAATATCAATTACCTCTTTACCGCCGCTTAGGATACTTCCCCAACTCATTTGGGGAGCTACAATCCCAAGACCTAAAAACGAGAGTCCCGATTCTGCCAGAATCGCCCCACCTACTCCGAACGTAAAACTGACCAAGACGATCGGAGCTAAAAGCGGCGCATAGTATTTCAACATTATTTTAAGGGGATGAACTTTGGCAATATGCAAAATACGGATATACGGCTTCGAAGCGATCGCAAAGCTCTCAGAACGGATCAGACGTGCCGTGCCCATCCATCCTGTTATCGAGATAATGAGTACCAAGACCCACAAGGAGGCATTGACATAACTTACCAGTGTTAAGAGCAAAAAGAGGGTCGGAAACGTTAGAAAAAGGTCAACGACTACGATAAAAATTTTGTCATATCCCCCCCGAAGCAATGCGGCACTCACCCCATACAGCAAACCGATTAATGTTGAAATGAGCGCACTTGCAAACCCTATCACAAGCGAAACCTGCCCCCCTTCCATCAATCGTGCTAGTAAATCCCGTCCAAGACGATCGGTACCGAACCAATGGGTTATAGAAGGCTCAACTAAAATAGCTTTTGGGTCTAAAAAGAGAGGATCGAGTGTGTAAAAAAAAGGGCCGATAAAGGAGAAAAAGATCACCCCGACCAGCGTGGCAATACTGAAAAAAGGCATTACTGCTTTATGCCTAAAAGTGTCGTCATCATCTGATCGATCGTTGTGATAACTTTAGCGGCGGCACCGTAGGAGGTTTGATAGCGGATAAGATTGGCCATCTCTTCATCAATACTCACTTTACTGACCGAATCATACTCTTGTTTGATAGCGTTATACTGTGCGGTAAGCGACTCATTGGCAAGGATGACCGAATTCGTTTTTGTCCCGACTTTTGTGACCAAGGTATCAAAATAGCCATATACCGTATCCGATGTCTTATCAAACCCCGTTCCGAATGTAACTCTAGCAAACTGCAATTCAACCATAGCCAAAGCAGTTTGATTGTCCCCGTTTGCAGGAGATTTGAACCCTTTTATTTTACTGGTATCCTCTTTTAAATCACGGCTAAGGGAGATACTTTTCGCATCAGATCCGTCTAAAAAGCGATTAATTCCCGTTACTCCGGCAAAATTGGTTCCGTTATCTTCAATCGAATAGGAATACCCTTGCGAAGCAAATGTTGATTTAAAATCAATTTGAAAAATGCGTTGTGTCGCATTAAATGTCCCGATCAACATATCATCGATATCATTAAGGGCATTAGAGTCTTGATTATCATCTTGTGACGTATTGATCTGTCCGGTAATACTATTTAACGTCATAGGAGAGTCATCGATTAAGGTTCCCTCGTCGATGTTAATCGAACGCCGTCCGACCTCTTTTCCGTCTATATCATACACTACGATGTCAAACGTACCGGATTTAAAATTTTCATCGGTACTCAACAAAGATTGATTATTTGAAAAACTGAGAGGATTTGAGACCATTGAGGTGGTCGCGCTCTGTGCATACACATTGTTTGTCGCTTCGATCAACCCTTTTGCAAATGAATCGAGATTGTTGATGGTCTCTTGTAAAAATCCGTCTTCGAATTCTCCGTTTGTCCCGATGGTTGAGCCTCTTAATTCCAAAAGAGCGCCGATTTTTCCGCCGGTGATACGATCGGCAAACGGAATTTTCACCCCGTCTTGACGCTCATAATACAAATCGTTGTAACCGTTCGGATTCGACTCACTGTCCATCCCTATCGGGTGGAATGAACCGCCGTCAACGATATTGAATCCCCCTACTTGGATCGTGTAGCTTCCTTGTTTGAGTGCTATATTGCTGTCTATGACATTGTTCGTTTCAATTTGCCCTACCAGCACTTTTGCATTGACAAGCTTAGTCAACGTCATCTCAAGCTGATTTCGCTGATCACGCAAATCATTGGCATTGTTCGCCCCGCCGGCTTCTGCTTTATTGATCTCAATATTTATGCTTGAAATCTCTTTAGCAATACGGTTAACTTCATCAACATTCACTTTGATTTGATCATTTAAAGAACTTTGTAAACCCGCTACTTGTGTACGCGTTTCTTGAATATGTTGCGTCATTGTTTGCGTTTGCTGTGCAAGGGCTACTTTGAGGGCAGTGTTACTGGGATTGTTAGCAAGCGATTGCCACATATCGAAATAGTTTTGTAAATCATTTTTAATACCGACATCATCGATTTCGGGAAAATAGGTTGAAAGTTCTTCGAGATTTTTTTTCAAAGTATCGGAATTTTCTTTGCTTTGCGCTACATTGGATAAACGCCCGAATACAAACTCATCGAATACACGTATGATTTCTGTAATCTGAGTTCCGCCGCCCCGTTGTCCCGGATCGACACTGAGCGGTTTTGCCGCAGCGGTAACGACACGTTGGCGCGAGTACCCTTCGGTTTCGGCATTGGCGATATTGTGTCCGGTCGTATCGATCCCGATTTGTGCTGCATTTAAGCCGCTGTAACCGATGTGTAAAGCGTTAAAAATTGAGGCCATGTTATGCTCTTATTTCCAAAAACGAGGCTTCTGATGTCGCCACTTTTTGATAACCCTGCATTTGCGTCGGAACTAAACGCTCTAGCAGAGTATTGTAAAATGATCCTACACTCAAAACCATTTTTGCGTATTGCTGATTGACTTCACGTAAAAGAGAGAGGTGTTCTTTAAGAGAATCGAGTTGTTGATGTTGTTCATTATCTAAGAGTTCAGAGAGAGGTGCCGTCGGATGCTGTGTCATCAGTTTTGATATTTCACGATCAATCATCGCTTTTTTCTGTTCAAAACTTTTAATTTTTTCCTCTTTGATCGACAAACGGTCAAATTGAGGATTGTGCTTGGCCTCTTTGATATCATTGATATCATCGCGTGATAAAGAGATGAGTGTCTCAAGATCTTTGATAGCACTCTGTAACTGATAAGACAACATCATAAACTCCTATACGGTTAGGTCAGCTCTTGCGCAATTCGCTTGGCCAACGTTTCGATATCGACACGGTATTCCCCTTTTTCGATAGAGGCTTTTAGCTCTTCGATTCGGCTTGTGTCACCTTGTTTGGTAATAGATTGCGTGGATTTCTCCTGCTCTTTGGTCTTTAATGCCGGTTCTTGATATGTCGCTTTAAGCAGCGATCCGTTCACACTTGAGATCATGGTGAATCCTTGTTAGACGTTTATGATATGTACATACCATATCGGCAAAAACCATTATTAATTTAGTCTATTTCTCTGTTTTTTCACCCTTTTGACTAAGGTGTTCGAAAAGCATTTGAGAAAACCCAAATCCTCCTGCACTCGCATTGGAAAGCTCTTCACGATACATCGATTTAAAAATTTTGTCTCCCGGATCGTTGGAGCTGGTAAAAACATTTTTTTCGTCTTTCATCGCTTCATCGAGCATCATTTTGACGATAATCGCCTCAAACTGATCGGTTTTCTCTCGAAGCGCTTTATCACCCTCTTTGGTTCCGATGGTAGGGATCGCTCTTTGGTGCTGTACACTCGTGATATCCATTAGATGATCTCCAAGTCAACCGAGATAGCTCCGGCACTTTTCATCGCTTGCAGTATCGAAATCATCTCTTTAGGACTTGCACCAAGTTTTTGGAGAGATCGTGCGATGTTGGCAACCGTCGTCGTCCCTTTTTCGGTATAGACCTCATTCTCATTCAATCCGATGACAAGACTTTTATCCATTGTCACACTTCCTGCGGGTTTGGATACCTCATTTTGGGAAAGAATTTTGATGGTCATGTCCCCTTGAGTGATCACAACCGGTTTAACCTCAACATCCACACCGGCAATGATGGTTCCTGTCCGCTCATTGATGATAATCTTCTGCTCTTGTGCATAATTAATATCTAAACTTTGCACTTCAGCTAAAAATTCAACCATTGATTTGTTACTCGGAAGCTTCAAATTAATAGTTCGTGGATCAACGGCAGAAGCAACGTTGGTTTTGTATTTAGCGTTTATCGCATTTTGTATCGCTACAGAGTTAGCAAAATTGGATGTTTTAAGAGAAAGGGTTGCATTTTGTTGATGAGAGAGGTCTTGGTTAATTTCACGCTCTACCAAACCGCCGCCATACACCATTCCGACAGTCGGATGCGATTCGGCACCGGCACCTTTTTCATTTTTACCGCCGATACTGATCGAACCTTGCGCAAGTGCATAGATTTTACCGTCAACCCCTTTGAGAGGCGTCATCAACAATGTCCCCCCCTCAAGCGATTTTGCATCCCCGATGGAAGAGACGGTAACGTCAAACGCATCCCCTTGGCGTGCAAAAGGGGCAAATTTAGCGGTAACAACAACCGCCGCAACGTTTTTGGATTTGATATCAACCGGATTCATATCGATATTCATCGCTTTGAGCATATTCGCGATGGATTGGAGGGTAAATTTTGAGGTCGTACCGTCACCCGTCTTTTTTAAACCGACAACGAGGGAGTAACCGATAATTTGGTTATCCCGCACGCCGACAATATTAGCCACTTCGCTGATACGCGCCGCTTCCGCCATTGTCAGTAAACAAAAAAGTAGACCAAAAATTCTCATACCCATCCTTTTATTCCAAAGGATA
>DLUI01000148.1 GCA_002742695.1 Sulfuricurvum kujiense
CATCGAACTCAAACGTATCACCGAAGCCGACCGTGAGAGCCTCCCCTATTCCGTTCTCCACCACTACGGTAATCAATTTTTTGAGCTCTCCGCGGGAGAACAGCACTACATCATCGATAATCTTCAAAAAATCCGAAAGATCAATGAAGTGGTCGGCACTCGGTTACTTCGTGACCGATCCGATGTCGATCCGATGGACAATAACGTCGTTGAGTTCATCCTCAACCCAGATGGAAGTATTAGCGATTTGACGTTAGAAAAAAACCGTATAGGAACGGCGCTTGATGAACTGACCTTGCAAACCATCAACCTCGCCCATCCCAAATATCCGAAACCCGAACAACCGACACGGGTGCGGATACGGGTTTATATTATCGTGAAGTAGAGTTCAACACCGCCAACGCACCCTTATAAATCGGCTCGTCAATAAACCCATACCGCTCATCGACAAATCCGCTAATCCCGCGCGTGATGTGTTCTTCAAAGAGTCTAACAATCTCACGGCACCGCGCTATCTCCGCTTCCCCGTGACCGAAAATCTCATGGATCAATTCGACCTGAGCGGGAGCGATGCACCCTTTGGCATCAAATCCCATCATCTTCTCCAACTCCAGCCAGTTGCGCAGTCCGTCATGGTTTTTATAATCTTGATAGACAAACGAAACGGGTTTGACACCGCATGCACGAGAGGTCATTAAAAAATGGGAGAGCATATAGTGGACGGTAGGGTTATCGGGGAGTAAAAGGCTCTGAGATAGCCCAAGATCAGCGAAAAGATCAAGGACACCGAGATAATAGACCGTGATTCGCGGATCGATAGAGAGATGAGAAAGGGCTAACCATCCCTCTTTCGTCTCGATGGAGAGGTGTATCTCTATATTGTCATCCACCAAGGTCAAAATACGGCGAACATCCTCAACCGAGCGGATTTTAGGGACACGAATCGCATCAGGCATAAAAGGGTTGAGAAAGAGGATCTCATCAGCCCCTCCCTCATCAAGAGGATTAACCCGAACAACCAGTTTTTTATCACTCTCAGGGTTGGAGGCCAATGCCATCGCACACAGCGCCAAGGCAAACGGCTTTTGTTCCGCACTGACACCGTCTTCGAGGTTCAGCATCACACACTCCGCATCAAGGAATGGAATTTTAGAGAGGTGTTTGAGGTTATGGGTAGAGATCATCATAGCGGATCGAAACGACAACGAACGATTTAGATGCCGTTTTACGGGCAATGCCAATGCTTTAAGCGATGTGATATCGCCTGAAGTAATAAGATTATTGAGTTTTTCGGGGTTGCTGAGCGGCACGTTTAAACTCGTCTCTGTGGAGATAATAATAAAGGGTCTGGATTTCGGTATCGGTGAGATAATAGCGAGGCATTCCGACGATACGGCTGTTTATTTTTTCGTAAAATTCTCGAAACGGAAGTTTATTGATCGGTTTGCCGGCGAAAATCTTCTTCTCACCTTTCTCACGATAGCGGGCGATCAGTTTCCCCTCACCCTCTTCACCGTGACACAAATGACACCCGACTCCGCGAGGGTTATGGTACAGTCCTGCGGCATACTCTTCTTTCGTAATAAACGACTCTGCGTGAGAGAGTGTAAATGTCAAAAATAGTAGAAAAACCCCGCGCACCTGATCCCTTTAACCAATTATTAGTCTTTTAGCGGTATCATACCCAAAAACAATTTGACGGTGATTAAATGCAAATTCTTGACGGTAAAGCGCTCGCACAAAAAATCGAAGAAAAAGTCTCTCTCGGAGCTAAAGAACTCAAAGTATCAACAGGAAGAGTTCCCGGTTTGGCGGTGATTTTGGTGGGACATGATCCAGCGAGCCAAGCCTACGTCGGAATGAAGAAAAAAGCGTGTGACCGTGCCGGATTTTACTCCGTTACCCACGAAATGCCCGATGATATTTCCCAAGATGCAATCGTTAAAACGATCGAAATGATGAACACCAATCCCAACATTGACGGTATTTTGATTCAGCTTCCCCTGCCGTCTCATATCGACACCACCAAAATCCTCGAAATAGTCGCCCCGACCAAAGACGTTGACGGGTTCCACCCTTACAATGTCGGGCGTCTCACAACAGGATTGGACGGATTCGTCCCGTGTACTCCTTTGGGAGTAATGGAACTATTGGCTGAATACAATATCGATCCTAAGGGAAAAAACTGCTGTGTCGTCGGGGCATCCAATATCGTCGGAAAACCGATGGCGGCTTTACTACTCAATGCCAATGCTACGGTTGAAATTTGCCACATTTTCACCGATGATTTGAAAAAACACACCCTGAGTGCCGACATTGTCCTCGTCGGTGCGGGAGTCATTAATCTGATCAAAGAAGATATGGTCAAAGAAGGTGCTATCGTCATCGATATCGGAATCAACCGTGCACCCGATGGTCGCCTTGTCGGTGACGTCGATTATGATGCCGTTGCCCCTAAAACATCCTACATCACCCCTGTACCGGGAGGTGTCGGGCCGATGACCATAGCGATGCTCCTCTCTAACACCCTTAAAGCCGCCAAAATTCACGCAGAAGAAGAGAGATAACCTTTGAAGAAAAAAATATTTAATGCCGCCCACAGTGCCTACCGTTTTTCCAATACATGGACGGGAACCATCATCATCGTTTTGTTTGTCATTTTCTTCATTGCTCAGGCATTTCGTATCCCCAGCGGATCGATGAAAGATTCACTCCTCGTCGGCGATCATCTCTTTGCCAAAAAATTTGCGTATGGAATTTCTACTCCCCACATCCCGTTTCTTGAAATTCCTCTGATTCCGGGAACCGACGGTCATATCATAGACGGTGATGAGCCTGCGCGCGGAGACATCGTCATCTTCCGCTATCCGAACAACACACAGCTTCACTATGTCAAGCGCTGCGTTGCGTTGCCGGGGGATGAGCTCTTTTTACAGGACAAAGTCCTCTACCTCCACCCGCGAGAAGGGGACGAGTACGCTAAAAAAGCGTTTGCCGGATATGAACTCGTAGAGGTTGAGGGGAAATTGTGGGTCAAAAATCCGTATGCCAAAGAGCATCCGGGAATCCACAACGATGAGAAAATGGTCGATAACGGCATCTTCCCGAGCGAGCTTTTCAATGTCGCTCCGATCCAAGTCCCTGAGGGTGAATACTTTATGATGGGTGATAACCGAGACCACTCCAATGACAGCCGTTTTTGGGGAAGTGTCCCTTATGGCCTCATCGAGGGGACACCGTGGTTTGTCTATTTCAGTATGGACAGCAATTATGAAGTACGCTGGGATCGTATCGGAAAAACACCGAGTGATTTAGAACTGCAAGAGCCTCTTGAGCGCGCCATAGCTGAACGTATCCGCGAAGATGCCAATGACCTTGAGCTTTATTGATTCACTCGAAATCGCTGCGGCGATACTCGCGCTTCTCATTGCCATCATCGGCCATGAGATTATGCACGGTTGGGTTGCTTACAAATACGGTGACACGACTGCAAAACACCAAGGTCGTCTAAGTATTAACCCCCTCATCCATATTGATCCCTTCGGCTCAATCCTCGTCCCTTTGATGACTTACTTCATCCCTATGCTCCTCGGCGCTTCCAGCGGCTTTTTATTCGGATGGGCAAAGCCGGTTCCGGTCAATACCCACACGGTGATTCGCAACGGCGGCTACAATGCGGCAATGCAGGTGAGTTTGGCGGGGATTGCGTATAATATTTTTTTAGCTACCCTATCTTCCGTCATTCTCCTCTCTCTGCCACAGCCGAGTGAAGCGGACGGAATCGCCTATCTTTTCGGCTATCTGCTTATTATGAAACTTCTATTGGTCAATGTCGTCCTAGCAGTATTCAATCTCCTCCCTATTCCGGGATTTGACGGCGCCCATTTCATCACGTACCTTGCGCTGAAATATAAAATACGTGCCGTTGCCGAATTTTTCGCTAAAGCCGAACCTTATGGAATGATTGTTATCATCATCATATTGGTTACACCCCTTAAAATTCCGTTGGTTATCTGGCCGATCCAGAGCGTCTTAAATTTATTATTGAACTAAGGAGAGTTATGAAATTTTACATTGCCACCGATCACGCCGGAATCGATTTGAAAGATTTTACCGTCGAACTCCTCCGTTCAAAGGGACATGAAGTGATCGATTTGGGACCTTTTTCCAAAGATCGTGTCGATTATCCCGATTATGCGATCAAAGTGTGTGAAAATGTCCTCAAAGACACTGCTTCCCATGGAATTTTGATTTGCGGTTCAGGGATCGGGATGTCGATTGCGGCCAACCGACATCACGGTATTCGCGCCGCACTGTGCCACGATGCCTATACGGCAACCGTCGCACGCGCCCATAACGATGCCAACGTCCTCTGCTACGGTGAGCGTATCGTGGGTCAAGGGGTTGCCGAATCGATCCTCGATGCATGGATTGCTGGTGTATTCGAAGGGGGTCGTCATTGCGGCCGTGTCGAAAAATTAGAGGCGATCAAAGGATAAGGTATGTTTTTAGAGTGGTCATTACTCACCATCGTTACACTTGGGGCACTTTTCTTTCTCGTCAAAATGTTCTATTTCCGCAGTATTACCGTTAAAGAACAGCGAACCAGTGAAATGATGAAGCTGACCCTCAAAGAGGCTGAAGTACTGATCCGAAAATATCAGATTCAACTCCAACGTGCACTGGGGAATGTCGACATTCTCAGTGAAGAGCTGAACAATCTCCGTAATGAAGTCAAGTCACTCAAACAGCGTAACTCGAAACACCGTTCCGAAACCGACCGCCTCCAAAATAAAATCAAAGAGCTTGAAGGGCGTATCGACGCACTTATTTAAGAAAAGGAAACCTTTATGAATCTCAGTATAAACGACAGAGCTATTTTAATCAATGCGATTCGGGATATCCCCGATTTTCCGAAACCGGGAATCGTTTTTAAAGATATTACCACCCTCCTCTCAGACGGTGAAGCATTCGGTGTTTTGATGCGCCATTTGCATGATCGCTACGCCTCGTATGACCTGACGCACATTGCCGGGATCGATGCAAGAGGTTTCATTTTCGGTGCCGCATTGGCACAAATGCTCGGCGTCGGCTTCGTTCCCATCCGCAAAAAAGGGAAACTCCCCTACACCACCGTCTCGGAGAAATACTCCCTTGAATACGGTGTGGATGAAGTAGAAATCCACATTGATGCTTTCAATGGGGTTGAAAAGCCTCGTGTCTTGTTGATCGATGATTTGATCGCGACGGGGGGAACTGCGTATGCGGCGGCGAACCTTATTAATAAAGTGGGTGCCGAGTGTATTGAAGCGTGTTTTGTAATGGGTCTTGATTTCCTGAGCGGACAGGCAAAATTGCGTGAGATGGTTGAAGTTTATACCGTGATTGGAGTCGATTAATGTATATCCCATCCCCTTCCAAATTTGATCCCGTTGAGGGGCACTTCGGTATCTTCGGCGGGCGTTATGTCCCTGAAACCCTTATGCCCGCCCTCTTGGAGCTTGAAGAAGCTTACAAAGAGATCCGTTTTGATAAAGCATTTTGGAGCGAAGTGGACGGGTATCTCACCGATTACGTCGGTCGTCCCAGCCCACTGTATTATGCCGCTAATCTATCAAAAGAGCTGGGTGCCAAAATCTATCTCAAACGTGAAGACTTGAACCATACGGGTGCCCATAAAGTCAACAACGTCATCGCACAAGGGCTTATGGCAAAACGTTTGGGCAAGAAAAAAGTGATCGCCGAAACGGGTGCGGGACAGCACGGTGTTGCAACCGCAACCATCGCAGCATTATTGGGATTGGAATGTGAAATCTTTATGGGTGCGAAAGATGTCGCACGACAAGAACTCAATGTTTTTCGAATGAAACTTCTCGGAGCCAAAGTTCACGCTGTGGAAAGCGGCTCTAAAACTCTCAAAGACGCGATGAACGACGCGATCCGCCACTGGGTCACCCATGCGCGCGATACGTTCTACATTATCGGTACCGTTGCAGGGCCTCACCCCTACCCTATGATGGTACGCGATTTTCAGGCGATCATCGGATGTGAAGCGCGTGCTCAAATCTTGGAAAAAGAGAACCGCCTCCCCGATTACGTCATCGCCTGCATCGGCGGCGGCTCTAATGCTATCGGAACGTTTCAACATTTCCTCGAAGATAAAGAGGTACGCTGTATTGGAATCGAAGCGGGAGGACTTGGGGTCGAGACCGATAAGCACGGATGTTCCCTCCTCAAAGGACGTCCGGGGGTATTGCACGGTCAAATGAGCTATCTCCTCCAAGACGACGACGGTCAGATTCTCGAAGCCCACTCAATTTCAGCTGGGCTTGATTATCCGGGTATCGGACCGGAACACGCTTTCCATAAAGATAACGATAACGTCACCTATGACAACATTACCGACCAAGAAGCCTTAGACGCTTTCGTATGGCTCAGCCGTGCGGAGGGGATTATCCCCGCCTTTGAAACGGCACATGCCGTCGCGTACTTGAAAAAAATGACCGATATCAAAGAGAAACTCATCATCGTTAACCTCTCCGGCCGCGGTGACAAGGATATGATGCAGGCAAAACAAATATTAAATTTTGACAACTAAGGGCGCGTGTGGAGCATTTATTTATTGAATGGTTGAGAGAGTACGGCTACATCGTCCTTTTTGGATGGAGTATTCTAGAGGGTGAGCTTGGTCTTGTCATGGCAGGGATTATGTCCCATACGGGAGATATGTTTCTACCACTCGCGATTGTTGTAGGAGCGCTCGGCGGATTTGTCGGGGATCAAATCTATTTTTATATCGGACGCTTTAACAAAAGCTACATCCACGATAAACTTCGTTCGCAACGACGTAAATTTGCCATTGCGCACTTGTTGCTCAAAAAATACGGCTGGCCCCTTATTTTCGTACAGCGTTATATGTACGGAATGCGCACGGTTATCCCTATGGCGATAGGACTGACCAAATACTCCTCTCGTGATTTTGCCATTATCAACTTTGTCAGTGCAATTTTTTGGGCTGCACTCACCATTATCCCCGCCTATTATTTCGGAGATGAGTTACTTAAACTGCTCGCATGGATCAAAGCGCACTGGTACTTCGCTATACCTTTAGCCCTCAGCATTGTTGGCGGTATCAGTTTTATGTTTAACCGTATTGAAAAAAATCTTTTGGAGAAACGCCGTGAACGTCAAAATCGTTAATCAACCTCTTACCCATATAAGTGCCGACCTGACATTAGAATTTGTAACACCTGCACAGCTCGAAGCACACCCTCACCGTTCACTCTTGAGCCAAGCGGGGTTTAAAGCCGACCTTGAACAGCTCTGCGCTTTGCATGAGCACCGTCTTCTGGTGTGCGGTATTGACAACAACGCGAGCAATGAACTGTACCGATCTGCTATGGCCGCAGCCATCCGAACTGCAATGAACTACGGCTATAGCTCCCTAAAAGTTGCACAATACACACCGAAATATTTTAAAGCACTCATCGAGGGGGCATTACTGGGGAGCTACCGATTTGAAGCCTATAAATCGGAGCCTAAGCCCTCTTCTCTCACAGACGTTATCTTCAGCAATGAAAATCATGACGGCAGTGTTAATGCAATTGATGAATTGGAAGCGATCCTCACACAAACGACGATCATTGCCAAAGCGACCAACTTCGTACGCAGTTTAGTCAATCAAACGCCGGATGATATGACACCGCAGCAGATGGCTATCACTGCAGATACTCTGGCACAAAACAATAATCTCGAATGTACCATCCTCGATGTCAACGGTCTCGAAGAGGAAAAAATGTTTGCTATGCTCTCCGTCGGACGCGGTTCAGCCCACCCTCCCCGTCTGATTCACCTCGCCTACAAACCCGAAAATCCGAAACGTGTCATCACCCTAGTCGGAAAGGGTCTCACCTATGACAGCGGCGGATTAAGCCTCAAAGCAGCCACCTCGATGGTAACAATGAAGATGGACAAAGCGGGCGGATGTGCCGTTATGGGGATCATCAAAGCGGTGAGCGAGCTAAACCTCGACATCGAAGTCCACGCCTTTGTCGGCGCGGTCGAGAACATGATCAGCGGCAACGCCTA
>DLUI01000096.1 GCA_002742695.1 Sulfuricurvum kujiense
CTTGTGATGGATCGCTGGTTAGAGTTCTTTGCCGATAAAAAAATTATTGCCGGAGTATTTTTGCTCATCATGGCTCTTCTTGGCGGTACATTGTGGTATCTGGAACGTAAAGTAACCTCTCAAACGCTCGAACGTCTCAGCGACCAACTCTCACTAGCCCTCAATTCGCAACTCGAAAAAGAGCGCTCTGCCGCATTGCGCTATGCTTTGATACTGGGACAAAACACTTCCCTCAGCGATGCATTAGAGCAAGAAGATGAAGAGAAAGGTTTTGAAATTTTATCCGAGGTGATGGAGTCGATTAAGCTTCATACCGATTCACTGATACGTTCACAGATTATTACCTCTGATTATGTTATTTTTGCACGGAGCTGGGACAACTCGTATGCAGGGATGCCTTTGGATTTTCATCGTCCCGATCTCCTCTATTTTCAAAATCATAAAAAACCCCGCTCCGCTATCGAAGTAGGTCGAAAGATAGGGGTCAAAGCAACGGTTCCTATCTATCATACCGAGAAGATGGTCGGATTTGTGGAGGTGGTCTCTTTTTTCGAATCGACGCAAGAATATTTTGACCGTTTGGGAATTGATTTGTATATTTTGATGGATGAGCGATTTTACGAAACGGCCGTATTTATGCAAGAGAATCCTCTCATCGGAAAAGAGTATATTTTAGCCAATCCGAAATATACCCAAAGCGATTTAAAACTTTTAGAGGGGATCAATTTTAAAACATTGAAAACAACCCGTGTCATTTTTAGCGGCGGGCGTTATCTGTTTTATGAGCCGATGAAAAACGGTGAAGGGGAGAGTATAGGAGCTTTTATCTTTTCCCTCTCTCCAAAGCAGATCAGCACCTATACCCATTCGGATGAAGAGGATATCTCCTTTTTGATCCATCTCTCCCGTAATGAACTCTACGATGTCATGGTCAAAAAATCGCTCGATAATGCCCAATTTCAAAGTGTATACGATAAAGAGCTCCTCTACCTCAAAGATACCGTTCCTCCGGAAGATCGAGAACTCTATTTGCAAGAGGCGCGTGAGCGGCTGAATGCCTATTCCAAAGAGGAATTGATCGGGATTATGCTCGATTATAAAGTGACCAAAGAGATCAAAGGGGATATCCGATGAAAGTACTATTGCTCGAAGATGAATATATGCTGCGTGTCAGTATCACCGAATTTTTGGAAGAGTTGGGATTTGAAGTGTTTGGATTCAGCAATGGTGAGAGAGCATTTGATGCAATCTATGAAACCCACTTCGATCTCTATCTCCTCGATGTGAATGTTCCGGGAATGAACGGATTTGAGCTTCTGCGGACGCTGCGTAAAGAGGGAAATAAAATACCGGCGATTTTTCTCACCTCTATGGTCAATGTGTCTGATTTGCAAGAGGGGTACAAATCGGGGTGCTGTGACTATATCCGCAAACCGTTTGATCTGACCGAATTACAGATACGGATTATGCATGCTATGAAAAGCTTCTATCATGAGGGGGAAAATCGAATCGATTTCGGCGAAGGGCTTATTTACGATACCGAAAACTTTATGTTGATGCACAACGATCATAATATTGCCCTCAGTAAAACGGAAAAAGAGATTTTTACCGTATTGCTCAAGCACACGAATCAAGTCGTCTCAGTGGAGATGTTTCAAGATGAGATTTGGGGGGAATACGTCGATCCGGCCAACATACGGGTACAAATTAATAATCTTCGAAAAAAACTCCCCATTGAGATCATTCAAAATCGTCGCGGGTTGGGATACATCATTGAACGATAATCGCTACGCACTTAAAAATGCATTTCTCTACACAATGCTGGTCGCGGTACTGCTGTTGCTCCCCACTTATCTTTATGTCACCTATATGAAGTACATTCATGAAATTCAGTATGAGTTTAAACTCAAGCGGCAGTCCCATTTGATTATCCGTACCATGGAAGAGTTTGACTCCAATGAGAATAAACCGTTTGAATATCCGAGATTCCGCTCGTTTCAATCAGGGCTTTATGATGTCCATTTTAACCCGTTATTTAGCGTCATTCAAGCACCGATTAATGTTCAAAAAATAGGGTACCATATTCAAGACTCTTATGCGTATTTGGTCATAGCTCTCCCTGAGGGGCGCTA
This sequence comes from Sulfuricurvum kujiense, assembly GCA_002742695.1. GTDB lineage: Bacteria > Campylobacterota > Campylobacteria > Campylobacterales > Sulfurimonadaceae > Sulfuricurvum > Sulfuricurvum kujiense_A. The sequence goes on from DLUI01000096.1 coordinate 2,133, forward strand.
TTTCGGAGCATCCTATCTGGTGGTAGGGGGGAATATCTCGTACGCCCGAATTTATCAGGATGTTGTGGTGATTTTGCTCTCCATTACCGCATTGATCTTTGTTTTGTCCCTCTTTTTTCTGGATCGGTTTGCTTTGCCGTTTCAGCGGATTAATCAGCGTCTGGATCAATTTATAAAAGATTCGATGCATGAGATCAATACGCCCCTCTCTATCATTAATGTCAATATTGATCTGTATAATCGTGCCAATCCTACGAATAAATATCTGCAGCGGATTAAAGCAGCTACCAAAACCCTCGCAACCCTTTACAATGATATGGATTACCTTATAAAAAACGAACGTTTGGCCTTTGAACATGAAACGATCGATTTAAGTCACTATTTGCAAGAGAGGATTGATTACTTTTCCGAAGTCGCCGCACTCAAAAATATTACCATATTTCCGCACATCGATAAAGGTGTTACGATTGTATTTAATCCCACACAGTTGCAGCGTATTATTGACAATAATATTTCAAATGCGATCAAATATTCTCATGAAGAGGGGAAAATCGACGTCATTTTGGAGCGGTTTGAGAATAAGTGTGTGATCCGTTTTCGTGATAACGGAGTCGGGATTGAGGACATCAATCGTATTTTCGAGCGGTATTACCGTGAAAATCGGGACAAGGGGGGATTCGGTATAGGTCTTAATATCGTCAAATCGATTGTAGATAAAGCGGGTATTGAGCTTCATATCGACTCCGTATACGGTGAGGGGAGTACCTTTACCTACACTTTTTGCCCACCCATTTACACTAACGGGTAAATTTTTATTTTTTTTACATAAATTTTACACTCCTGCTTTACAATGCTTTCCGAAATACAAAAATAGGAGAGCCAATGCGAAAAGTGATTATGCTCGGACTTGCTACTTTTTTAAGTGCAGCCGATTTATCGCAGGTAATTGAAACACCGGATGCGACGGCCATTTTGAAAAAAGATGCTTTGCCTGTAGCTAAAGCGTATGTTATGCCTGAGGGGTGTGTCACTACTGACCCTAAAGCGATTGCCCGCGGAAGCTATATTTTCCATAATCTTAACGGAAAAGATGCTAAAGAGAATCCACCTGAGGGGTTAACACGTCTTCTTCCAAACGGTAAAGAGAAACAAATGGGCAACTGTGTTGCTTGTCATAACATCGAAGGTGCTAAAGGGTACGGCAACATCGGCCCTGATTTGAGTAAATATAAAGAACTTTACATGGATAGCGGCGTTCGTAACCCTCAGTTTATGTACCAAAAGATCGCAGACCCCCGTTTGGACAACCCAAAATCGGCGATGACGGTCAATCTGGCTAACGGCTTGATGAATGAGCGCGAAGTGTGTGATTTAGTTTCATACATCATTGCGCCTAAAAAATAATATATTTTAGGAGAGACACAATGGAAAGAAGATCATTTTTAAAAGGTTTTACAGCGGCGGCGGCCTGTGCGATTGCATTACCTCATGTGGCAAGTGCGGCGGAAGAGAAAAAATCGGGCGGTCCGAATGAGATGAGTTTTGAGACGGCAGTAGCGGCAATTACGGGCGGTAAAGCATTAGTCCCTTCGGCTAAAGTAAAGATGGAAGCTCCTGAGATCGCAGAAAACGGTGCGGTTGTACCGGTTAAAGTAACTGTTGAGAGCCCTATGAGTGCTAAAGAGTACGTAAAAGCGATTCACCTGCTTGCGTCTAAAAACGGAAACGTCCGTTGTGCGAATATCTATTTGACACCGGCAAACGGCGAAGCATTTTTCGGTACCCGTATAAAACTCGGCGGAACTCAAGACGTAGTCGCGATTGCAGAGATGAGTGACGGAACTTTCCTGAGTGCAAAACAAAACGTAAAAGTAACCATCGGCGGATGCGGTTGATTTGATCAACCTTTTAGCATAGTAAATAAAGAAAATAAGGAC
>DLUI01000100.1 GCA_002742695.1 Sulfuricurvum kujiense
TTTGTCTCCTTCGGTGCCCATCCGATTTTGGAGGTGTCGTTGGAGCGGACAATGACGGAGCTGATGCAGGGGCGCGGATTGGAAAATTTGCAAGAGTTTGAAGTGCCGACGTTTGATATGTCGCTTGTCTCTGAGAGTTTTAATCTCGAATCCCACTTTATCGATTCCAACGGCAAGATGGGGATACAGTTTTTGAGTGCTAAAAAGAGCTTTGCATTCGCTCCGTGGAATTACAGCGGAGAGAATACCGAGGATGAGTTTACCTATCTCACGGGGATATTCGCGGCGATGGGGAAAGAGATCTATATCCGAGATTACAATTACCTCGGTTTTTATTCTTGCCAAATGATTGTTCCCGGAGTCTCCGAGGTCTATCCGATCGATGATCTGATTTATAACAACCGTAATCGGGGCAAAGCGTATCGCGAAGTGATTTTGAACTTCGCCGAGTATGATCCCGAAACAGTGTTGGATGAGATCGAAGCTCTCGAAGATCATCTGAATGTCGAGAAGTTTATCGGGGTTATTTTCGAGGAGAATTTTACCATCGGGGAACTCAAAGCACAGCTTCATCTCTCTTTGGGAAATGTTGAGGAAGCGATAGGGTATTTGGAGTTCGGTAACAGTGCGATGGGCAATCTGATCGTTGAACTGCTTCGGATGGAAGAGTTAGGATTAGAGCTGGATGATTATCGTCAAGCGTTGTATGATCTCTACAGTGCAGCACGAGTTGATAAAGCGGTAGAGATTCTAAGCGGGGAAGCATTTTTAGTGAGTACGTCACTGCATCGTGATTATACCAATATGCTCTCGATGTACGATCGGCTGGAGGTGAAAAAAGCGGCCGCTTTTTAATAGCCGCTTGTTTCGCCGTTAAAAAGGTTTAGAATTTTAGAATATTCTCCGAATGCCTGTTTGTACAGGTGTTGGGTATGTTTACTGCTCTCATACAGCTCACTTGCACTCATTCCGCTCTCCAACGCATTTTTTAAGAGTTTTGTCCGTCGCAGATAGGTAAACGCGAGGTTTGGAAAATGCTCATGAATCTTCTCTTTTATCATCACGGCATCGCTGGGGGCATCAATCATATTGGCAAATACGAGGATCGTTTTTTCCCGAAAATTTTTAATGAAAATCAAACTTTTCATAATGGAGTTCAGATCGTTTGTCGTCGGGAGGATAATAATGTCCGATTCTCGGAGTATTTCGTTGGCGTGAGGGTTTTCAAATCCGCCGAAGTCATAGACCGTATCGGGATAGAGGGGTATTTTATTCGGATAGTAGCGGGCATTTTTGTATTTATTTAGAACAACCGACATATCGTTGGTCGCATAGCGATAGGAGAGATCTTTTGCGAGTGAAAAGGCAAGAGAGGTTTTACCTACCCCACCTTTGGTTGAAGCGATTGAGATGATTGCCATAAATATCCTCTAATTTTTTGGAAATAGTAGCGTATATGGAATATAGTAGCTGAAATTATAGCAATTTCCCCCTCTTTTGAAAGATTATCCCCTATACAATAGTAAAACACTATGAATTAAGTGGTATGAGTAAGTCCATAAAATAGGGATTTTCGTATTTAATTTCTAATAAACACTACTAATTCAATAGAATTACTTGACAATGATAAAATATCTCCCTATAATTTCTCCAGTTAAAAAATGAATGAGTATTCATTTAGTGTGAATCTCGTCAAGGAAAGGAGTGAACAATGAAAATTGCAGCCAATGTTACGGAGTTGATCGGAAATACCCCGCTCATTACGTTAAACCATTTTTCGACTGAGTCGACAACCATCATAGGTAAATGTGAATTTATGAATCCTTCCGGATCGGTCAAAGACCGAATCGGATGCAATATGATCCTCCAAGCCCTTCAACGAGGCGAGATCACGGATGAGAGTGTTATTATTGAACCGACCAGCGGAAACACCGGTATAGCTTTGGCAAGTGTTGCCGCAAGCTTAGGATTGAAGCTGATTTTGACAATGCCGAGTTCCATGAGTTTGGAACGGAGACGTCTTTTGGCGGCCTTGGGTGCCCAAATTGTGTTGACTGAGCCTGAGAAGGGGATGGGCGGAGCGGTCGTTAAAGCGTTGGAATTGGGAGCATCGATTCCCGGAGCGGTTGTCTTACAACAGTTCAACAACGCGGACAATCCCGATATCCATCGTCAGACTACGGCAGAAGAGATATGGAGAGATACGGAGGGCAAAATCGATATTTTTGTGGCGGCGATCGGAACAGGCGGAACGATTAGCGGTGTCGGAGAGGTACTTAGAGCGTATAACCCCGACATCCAAATTATCGCGGTAGAACCGGATGCTTCGGCAGTTCTCTCAGGTGAGCCTGCCGGTCCTCATAAAATACAGGGAATCGGTGCAGGATTTGTCCCTCAGGTACTTAATCGTGATGTTTATGATGAAATTATTCGTATTACGAATGATGAAGCGATTACGACGTCAAGAGCGATTGCCAAAGCTGAAGGACTTTTGGTCGGTATATCCTCAGGTGCCAATGTCGCTGCTGCAAAAAAGATTGCCGAGCGTCCTGAAAATAAAGGGAAAACCATCGTAACGATTTTGTGCGATACGGGGGAGAGGTACTTGAGCACGGAGCTTTATGAATTTCCCTCTGACAATGGGTAAGTGGGGAAAAAATGGGTGAAAAACATTACCGAAGCGTCGTAAAAACGATTTCGTGGAGGACGGTTGGAACCATCGATACGATGGTTATATCCTACTTTATTACAGGGAATTTAGTAATGGCGGTCTCGATCGGTTCAATCGAGGTGATGACGAAAATGATTCTCTATTATTTTCATGAGAGGGCATGGAACGCAACCGATTTTGGACGGGTGAAACCCTCCGCACACGATTACCAAATTTAGGAGAGGCAATGAGCATGAATGTAGAATCATTAAATGTACGATTTGAAAATGAACCCATTGAATCCATGTTGGCTTGTTTTTTAGAAGCGTATAAAGGTCGGATAGCTTTGGCATCGAGCTACGGTGCGGAAGATCAAGTTTTAACCGACATGATCTTGGGTATCGATCCGACGGCAAAAATATTTACCCTAGACACGGGACGCCTTTGCGAAGAGACCTATACCGTGATGGATCAGACGAATCAAAAATACGGCATCAAAGTAGATGTCTATTGTCCCGATAGAGCTGCCGTTGAAGCACTTTATCAAGAGCAAGGAATCAACGGTTTTCGAGAGAGTATCGAAAATCGAAAAGCGTGTTGTCAGGTGAGAAAAATGGAACCGCTTCGTCGGGCATTAGAAGGATTAGACGTTTGGATTACGGGATTGCGCCGCGCACAGTCTCCGACACGTGAGACGATGCGGCTCATCGAATGGGATGAATCGAACAATCTTATTAAAGTAAATCCTCTCATCGAATGGGATGAAGAGAGCGTTTGGGATTATATTAAAACACATAAAGTTCCTTATAACGCGTTGCACACGCAAGGATACCCAAGTATCGGATGTGCTCCGTGTACGAGAGCAATTCGTGAGGGAGAAGATCTCAGAGCCGGAAGATGGTGGTGGGAGAATCCTGAACACAAGGAGTGTGGACTCCATTTAAGAGGAACCTGAGTATGAAATATTTGTTGGATATTTTGGATGGAATACTCGATGATGATGAGTATTCGCATCGCACAGAGTTGGCCGATTGGGCTATTTTTATTTGAGCTATAGGTAATAAAAGGAGAAACGATGATATCTCAAGAGAGAAAAACACATCTAAAAGTATTAGAAGCCGAAGCGATTCACATCATGCGTGAAGTGGTTGCTGAATTCGACAATCCGGCAATGCTTTATTCGATCGGTAAAGATTCATCGGTCATGCTTCATTTGGCGATTAAAGCATTTTATCCGGCAAAACTGCCGTTTCCATTGCTGCATGTCGATACGACATGGAAGTTTAAAGAGATGATCGAGTTTCGTGATCGACGGGTGAAGGAGCTAGGTCTAACTTTGCTTACTCATGTGAACCCTGATGGGATTGCTCAGGGAATTAATCCGTTTACTCACGGGAGTGCGGTGCATACGGATGTGATGAAGACCGAGGGGTTAAAGCAAGCACTGAATTATTATGAATTCGATGCGGTATTCGGCGGAGCGCGACGGGATGAAGAGAAGAGTCGGGCAAAAGAGAGGATTTATTCATTTCGTGACAAAAACCATCGATGGAATCCGAAAAATCAGCGTCCTGAGCTGTGGAATATTTACAATGGGCGGATTCATAGCGGAGAGAGCATTCGGGTATTTCCCCTCTCGAATTGGACGGAACTCGATATTTGGCAATACATCCATCTCGAAAGTATTCCGATTGTCCCGCTCTATTATTCGGCACCGCGTCCGGTCGTAGTACGTGATGGGGTAAAAATAATGGTAGACGATGAGAGGTTTCCGTTTTATGAGGGGGAAGTTCCGACTGTCGAAAACGTNNGATGCAGACAGCTCAGGATCTATGGAAAAGAAAAAAATTGAAGGATACTTTTAATGGCACATCAAGGCGATTTGATAGCCACCGATATCGAGGGCTATCTTAAAGAACAAGAACACAAAGAGTTGCTCCGCTTTATTACGTGCGGAAGCGTCGATGATGGCAAAAGCACCTTGATCGGTCGACTGCTGCACGATTCAAAAATGATTTTTGAAGATCAGTTAGAGAGCATTAAAAACGACAGCAAAAAATCGGGTACGACGGGGGATAAAATCGATTTAGCCCTTCTCGTGGACGGATTGCAGAGTGAACGGGAGCAGGGGATTACGATCGATGTAGCCTATCGCTATTTTTCGACCGATAAGCGCAAGTTTATTATCGCCGATACTCCCGGACATGAGCAGTATACCCGTAACATGGCGACAGGTGCTTCTACGGCGGATTTGGCGATTATCCTTATCGATGCGCGTTACGGGATTGTGACGCAGACGCGTCGCCATTCGTATATCGTCCGTCTTTTGGGGATTCGCAATGTTATTGTCGCCATCAATAAAATGGACTTGGTCAATTTCGATCAAGCGGTATTTGACAAGATCGACAGCGAGTATCGTAATTTTGCAGCAGAGTTGGGAATTAAAGGGATCTATTCCGTTCCCCTCTCCGCGTTGGATGGAGACAATGTTGTTACAAAGAGCATCCGAAGCCCGTGGTATCAAGGATCAACCCTTCTGGATATCCTAGAAGAGGTTCCGCTCGCTTCTGCTGCTGTTGACGGACCGTTTCGCTTGGTGGTGCAATACGTCAATCGCCCGAATCTTGATTTTAGAGGATTCGCGGGAACAGTTGCCTCAGGAACGATACGTGTGGGTGATTCTATTACGACCTATCCTTCACAGAAGGTAGCTACCGTAAAAGAGATCGTTACCTATGATGGGAATTTGGAATCGGCTTCTACGGGTGATGCGATCACACTGACGTTGAATGAGGAGATCGATATTAGCCGAGGGAACGTACTGATCAAAACGGGAGAGAGCATTGATCAATGTGATGCGATTCGTGCGAATATAGTATGGATGGATGAGGAGAAATTTCTTCCCGCCAAGAGCTATTTGTTTAAACGCGGTTCCAGTGTCACTACGGCGTATGTCGAGCGAATTGATTACCGTGTAGATGTCAATACGCAAGAAAAACATCAAACATCACAGTTAGGGCTTAACGATATCGGATCGATTCGTTTGAACCTGGCTGAGCCGATCGCCTATGATCGCTACGATGAGAATCGGCAGATGGGGGGATTTATCCTTATCGACAAGATTACCAACAACACGGTAGCTGCGGGGATGATTACCCAAAGTACAGAGCGAGAGAAAACAGAGCAGAGCGATGCGTCTGCATTTGAGGTAGAGCTAAATGCTCTTATACGGCGGCATTTCCCGCACTGGAATACCGCGACAATCATTTAAGGAACAGGTTATGGCGAGTGAAACAAAAGCTGAACGCATTGAACGTATCAAGCGTGAAAAAGATGGATTGGAGGTTATTTCCGACATCTACCGATATGCACAAACCGGCGAAGCGATCGATCCTGAAGATATCGACCGCTTTAAATGGTACGGAATATATACCCAAAACCGCAATCTTCAGGAGGCTGAGGATGAGACGCAGTATTTGATGCTTCGTGTTAAGCTGGATGGGGGGTATATAAGTGCCAAACAAGCGGAAGTATTGGGTGACATATCGGTTCAATTCGCTCGTGAAAGCGGTGATATTACGACTCGTCAGGATATTCAGTTTCACTGGCTCAAAATCGAAGATTTACCTGAACTACTTGAACGGTTATCTGCCGTAGGCTTAAGCGTAGTCGGAGCTTCGGGTGATTGTCCGCGTAATATTGTCAGTTGTCCGGTAAACGGGATTGATCACGATCAGATTGATGATGTCCGTGATGTGGTGGTTGCTCTGAACAATCTCTATCGGGGAAATCCCGATTTCTCGAATTTGCCTAGAAAGTTCAAAATCGGCGTCAGCGGATGTAATAAACATTGTATCCAGCACGAAGTACAAGATTTGGCCTTTACCGCAGTCAAAGAAGGCGATGAGATCCGATTCAGCGTAAGTGTCGGAGGGGGGCAGGCGAGTAATCGACGTATTGCCGATCATATCGGCTATGTGAAACGTCGCGATATCGTGAAAATTGCCGAAGCGGTTGCACGTATTTATCGTGACTCAGGCCGACGTGACAACCGTAACAAAGCCCGTTTGGGACATTTGGTAGAAGATTGGGGTGTTGAGCGCTTTGTCGCTGAACTGGAAAAAGAATCCCGTGTAGAGTTGGAGCGTTACGACGGGGCACCGTTTACTCCGTATCCGCGACGGAGCCATTTTGGCGTCGGAGCGAGTGTTAAAAAAGGGTATAACACGATAGGGTGTGCATTGACCAGTGGTCGGATTAAGGGTGAAAACCTGTTGAAACTCGGACGTATTTTGGATTTGTACAAAGCTGAGGGGATTACCCTGACAACGACGCAGAATTTTGTAATTTTGAATGTCCATACCGATGCGACGGAACCGATGATCGATACATTAAAAGCCGTGGGTTTTCATCCCTATCCGTCAGTTTTTGAAGCACGTACCTTGGCGTGTACGGGACTCAATTTTTGTAAATTTGCGGTGAGTGAGACCAAAGATCTGGCGATCGAGGTAGTGGAATATCTGACTCATCGATTTCCTGATTTTTACGAACCTGTAAGCATCAGTATCAACGGATGTCCGAACTCGTGTGCCCACCCGCACATTGTCGATCTCGGATTTGTCGGAGCTATCGTGAAACGGGGTGATGAACGGCTCAAAGGGTTTGATCTGATCGTCGGAGGACATCTGGAGGGTGAGCAAAGCCGTTTTGCGCTCAAAACGGGCGTCAAAGTTGCCGCAGATGAAGTTGCACCGTTGATCGAGTCTTTGATCCATAATTTTGAGGCAAGCAACAGTACCGATTTCGGAAATTTTTTATGGGAGAAATACGCACATGAGTCAGCTATTCCGTCCACTTCTTGAGAAGGGTGATACCTACGCCCAAATAGGACGTAATACGATCGGTATCCATAAAAAAACCTATTTCGACTTTACCGCATCGGGCTTGGCGTATGAGCCGATCGAAGCGCGTATACGAGAAGTGCTCGAAACCTATGCGAATACCCATTCGAAAGAGGCATCGATGGCGGCTCGGACGGATCGTTATTACCGTCACTCAAGAGAGCATCTCAAAACATTATTAGGGCTGGACGGCTCTTTTGCGCTAATGCCGTGCGGATGCGGTGCGACGGGAGCGGTTAAGCGGTTGCAGGAGATATTGGGACTCTATATCCCTCCGGCGACTCGCGCACGTTACCACTCCTTGCCTCCTAGCTATGAGCTTCCTCTCGTAATTGTGGGGCCGTATGAGCATCATTCCAACGAGATCAGCTATCGTGAAGCACTCTGTGAGACGGTACGGGTCGGATTGAATACCAAGGGGTTGGTTGATTTGGAACAGCTCGAAGATATTTTGAAAGCGAACCCCAATCGTGAGCTGATCGGGTCGTTTTGTATCGCGTCGAATGTGACGGGGACGATTACCCCCTATGTCGAGATATCAGAGATATTACGCCGTTACGACGCCATTGTCTGTTTTGATGCGGCGGCTTCGTCACCGTATATCAATATACCGTGTGAACTGTACGATGCGATGTTTTATTCGCCCCATAAGCTTTTAGGGGGACCGGGATCATGCGGTTTGTTGGCTGTGCGAAAAAATCTGTTCGAGGCGGATGCCAAACCCACCTTTGCAGGTGGGGGAACGGTACGCTATGTCAGCCGTACCAGTCATTTTTTTGTAGAGGGTGTCGAAGATCGTGAAGATGCGGGAACACCGGGAATTTTACAGCTTATCCGCGCGGCATTGGCATATCAGCTTCGTAATGAGATCGGATTTGAGTGGATCGCTTCTCGAAAAAAAAGCTTATATGAGCGTTTTATCGAGGGGTTGAGGGAGATTGAGGGATCAACCTGTTACGGCTGTCGCAAGGCAGAGAATATCGGGATTGTCTCTTTTAATGTCAAGGGAGTAGACCCGTACGCTTTGTGTACGCTTCTCTCCGAATCAAAAGGGTTTCAAACACGTGCAGGGTGTTCGTGTGCCGGCCCTTACGGACATGATTTATTAGGATTGGAAGATGATACACCCTTCCAAGAGCGGCCGGGATGGCTGCGTATTAGTATCCATTATTCGCAAGAGATAGCCGATATCGATGCATTATTGGAGGCTATTAAAAAATCGATAAAGAGGCTCGAATGACAAAAATATTGCAACCGACTTCGGCCGAAACCCATAAGACGTTTTCGGTTAGAAAAGGGAATGTGTATCTCGTAGGCTGCGGCCTTGGAGATGTAGAACAGTTGACGCTCAAAGCGTATCGGATTATCCGAGAAGCCCAGATTGTCTTATACGATAATCTCATACCTAAAGAGATTTTGGATGTGATTCCCGCAGAAACACGTAAAATTTATGTGGGTAAACCTAAAAATAATCACAGTATCAGCCAAGAGAGAATTAACCTTCTCATAGCCGATTATGCAGGTCAGGGATTCAGTGTTGCACGGCTTAAAAGCGGTGATCCCTATATCTTCGGACGTGGAAGCGAAGAGGCGCAATTTTTACTGGAGAGAGGTTTTAGCGTTGATGTGATTGCGGGGATATCTTCGTGTGTCAGCGGACCTGCTTGTGCGGGAATCCCTCCGACCGCGAGAGGGTATGCGGCAAGTTTCTCCGTGGTTTCGGCACATCTAAAAGAGGGAAAATTCAACACGGATTGGTTGGGGTTACTTAAACTGAACAATCATACTACCGTGGTGTTGATGGGGCTCAGTTTGGCAAATAGTATTCGTAAAGCCGCGTTAGCAGCAGGGGTGTCCAAAAATCTTCCGATTGCGATCATCGCTAATGCTTCCCGTCCTGAACAGCAGAGCGTTGTCACCACATTGGCCGATTTAGCAAAAGCCGCTAAAACCGTTAACGGACCGGCAGTTATCGTCTTTGGGGATGTTGTCAATCTCTATGGAAAGCTGCCGCAGTATCAACTGCAACAAGTTGAGTTTAAATAAAGTACATCGACTGTTGATCCATGGCATTGCCCTGATCGACGAGGTCTTGGAGTGATTCACTAAAAACATTTTTCATATCGTCTCGAATGCGATTCCAGTAGAGATGTAAAATCGGTTGTAACCGCTCATCGGTGGGGTTGCAAAGCTCCCCTTCCAGTGCTACTAAAATTTCAAAAACCGCAATCGTATTCGGGGCTTTCGCGAGCAGATAGCCTCCTCCTGCACCTCGAATACTTTGAATTAATCCCTCTTTGCGCAAGGTAGCGAGAATCTGTTCCAGATAGTTTTGGGGAATATTGGCTTTTTCCGCAATGTCACGGATTTGAAGATGTCCTTGCCCGTAATGGAGCGCTAACTCATACATGGCGGCAAGGCCATAGCTTCCTTTAGTAGAAATACCTGCCACTGTTCTCTCCTAATGGATTGTAGTGGAAGTATTGTATTCGAGGTAGTGTTAATAGTCCATTAAGGACATCGATTTAGAAGAGATTATTCACTCTCTTTCGGTGACTTGAACGATTTCACATCGATGCGACGAGGAGCACGTTTCGGTGCAGCAGGTGCTTCAGAGGGTTTTCGATCTTGGTAAGGTTTTTTGTCTCCAAACGGCTTTTTGTCGCCGTAAGGCTTCTTGTCTCCGAACGGTTTTTTATCTCCGTAAGGTTTTTTCTCACCAAAGGCAGGTTTGTCACCGTATGGCTTCTTGTCACCAAACGGTTTCTTATCTCCGTAAGGTTTTTTCTCACCAAAGGCAGGTTTGTCGCCGTATGGTTTCTTGTCTCCAAACGGTTTTTTATCTCCGTAAGGTTTTTTCTCACCAAAAGCGGGTTTGTCACCGTATGGCTTTTTATCACCAAATGGTTTCTTCTCTCCGTAAGGCTTTTTCTCGGCAGAGCTTTTTTCCTTATCACCGAAGAATTTCGGCTTGCTGCTGTAAGGGGTTTTGGTTGCTTTTTCGGCATCGGAACGGGGTGTTCCGTCGATGTAGTGGTTTCGCTCGCGGGTTTTACCTTCGAAGATCGGTTTACCGCTGTCATCTTTACCGACAAAGCGAGGTTTGGCGTTGTGCTGTTTTTTAGCCATAAAACCATCCCCTTCATTGCGTGGAGGGCGTTTATCGCCGCGTGAATCCTCACGAAGACGCTCAGGACGGGTGTCACGAACCGGCTTTTTATCACGATTTCTCGGATCTGCCGCATCACGCGCTTCACGCTCATCGCGGCGAGCTTTTGCTTCGGCTTTTTGCTGATTGTCCACGGCAATACCGAAGTCAGGTTCAAACCCTTTTACTACCTCTTGGGTAATGGTTCGTCCGTTGAGCAATTCGATAGGGTAGAGTCGTTTCTGATCCTCTTCATCGAGGGTGATGAGGGCATACTCTCTCGCTCGTGCATATCGTGACATATAGACGATCGCTTTTTCCGGGAGATCATAGCTGATGAGTACTTCACATCGCAGATCAGGGGTTTGTGCCAGCTCGGCATCACTTAAAACGGTGATATTTTTTCCGGCAAAGATAGTTGGAAGCTCTCCGGCTTCAGTGGAGGTGACAACAAGAATGCTTTTTCCGGCATTGCGTTCGATTAAAAAATGGATCAGTTCATTTTTAAGTGGACGATTACATGGGTGGATACGGTGATTTTGGCGTTTGATAGGTGTCGATGACATAAAAAGTCCTTGGATACATAAGCCTCATACATGAGGTGGGGATAAGCGGTCGGTGAAGAGTCTCAAGCGTAGACCGAAAACGCAAATGATTATGGAATTATAGCGTATTTATGCAATGCAAATTATTTAGGCAAAATGATCGTAAATTGTGCTCCCTCGTGAGTATTGTTTGCACTCAAAGTTCCACCAAGTTTTTCAATCATGTTTTTAGCCATGTAAAGACCGATTCCTGAACCATTAGTCCGAGTAGAAAAAAACGGCTCAAAAATTTTATTAATCGGGCTGACTTCGATTCCTCCTCCGTTATCCTGAATGGTCAGTATCGCTTTATCATCATGTATACAGGTAGTAATAATAATGGATCTCACTTTATCATTATTCCGTTCGATCAAAATATTTTTTGCATTGAGAAGAATATTCATCACTACTTGCGATAAAAGGTTCCGTTCACTTGTAATTATAAGGGTTTTTGCCGGATTGAAACGTATTTGTATCTGCTGATTTCTCATGGTATCTTGTAAAAAATGGAGGATGGTATCTATTTGTTCATTGACGTCAAATTGTTCTTTGCCCTTAGATGAGTTAATGAAGAAGTCTTGCAGCGTATCGATCGTGTTGGACAGATTTTTTAAAACAGCAGAGGAGGACAAACACGATTCTATTAATTCATCATGTGAAATGGAATCGTATTTGAGTTTGGCTTCAACATTGGAGATAATAGCTCCCAGCTTATTGAGCGGTTGTCTCCACTGATGTGCGATGTTTCCGGTCAATTCACCGATCACTTTTTGTCGTGATTTCATGATAGCAAGCCGTTCGTTTTTGAGATTCTCTTCTTGGAGAATACGGATGCGATAGGCAAGGGCGAATGAAAGCATGATAAGCTCCCATGCCATGGCAAAATTACTTAGGTTCATGCTCCAAATGCTATAACTTATTCCTTCTCCCTGTGTCATTAGCGAAAAGCATACAAAAAGAAAATTGCTAACTCCCGTCGCTATAAGATAATAGAGTGCCGGTTTAAATCCGCTAATGTAGCTTTTAATCCCAACAAAGATTGAAACTATCATAAACAGTTGTACGGAAAGAACAAAAAGGGGTTTCGCAACCCCTATTAAATAAAGAACTGCAAAAATGGAGTGAAATAGCAAAAAGAAGTATAGAAATAATTTGAGCCTATTATGCCGTTCTTTTAGTTTGAGAAAATAAATCATAAAAAATGTAAGTCCAGCAAGCTTTAGGAATACGGCGATTGTAAAGTAAATATGCGCATACTTTACATCCAGAAAAGGGATGATCGGTACGTATCCGAGTCCTACGATATTAAGACCCAAAAAACCCACAATATAGACGCAGTAGAATAGGTATGCTTGATCTTTTGTAATAAGATATAAAAAGAAATTATAAATAGTAAAGGCAAAAGAGATAGCACCGGCGAAAATCATAAAAAAATAGAGTAGCTTCCAATCACTATCTACTTCGATCATATCGCCAAATGTAAATGCAGTATAGAGAGGACTTTTGCTATTTAGTTGTAACAGATATATAAGTTTTTTTGGACTTTTTTTTAGCTCAAACCTGATTGGAAATGTTTTTACGATTCTTTGCTCTATCGGAGTAAAATAGCCGCTCTTTTGGAAACTAATTAGCTTGCCATTATCATAAACAAATAACTCTTGATAGCCTGCAACAAAATTTTTTGAATCTAAATAGATCTCTTTCTCAGAGTTGTTAGCGACTTCAAAGAAAAACCAATACGTATAATGATCGAAACCGAAACTTTTGGCTTGTTTTGGGAGTGTTGTGATATTTCCCTTTTGGGCGATTATATATGCTTCATTCGAAGAAATATTTTTATCTGTCTTGAAATATCCCGATTTGTAGACGGTGATTTGGGGATCCAATACTTCTATGGAGTCAAAAGCAAATGCAAAATTGAGAAATAAAAAAAGAGATAAAAAGAGGTGCTTCATCGCGAAATATTAAGCTTCCAACCGCTCCCTTTTACCGATACGATCAAGTCAAACCCTATTTTGTTTCTGAGTCTATTGAGCAGATTTTTGAGTGCCGATTCACTGACATCTTCATGTATCCAAATATGCCTTATCAGTTCATCTTTTTCGATTACCTGATCTTTGTTGCTAATAAACAGTTTTAGAAGCGTTTTTTCTTTTTTCCCCAATGCGATGAGTTGGGTCTCTTTGAAAAGCTCTTCTGTCAGAGAATTATAAATAAGCCCGTTTTGAAAAGTGAAGATTTGCCTTTTTACGGACATTTTCGGGAGTACTTTTCGGAAAGCATCCAGCAGTGTTTCGAGTTCGATGGGTTTGATGATGTATCCGTCGATTTGAGCATTGGCGGCTTTGAAAAGTATGTTTCGATCCGAATAGGCACTTATGGCAATAATGGGAATACTCTGATTTTTCATCCGTATCATATAAAACAGTTCAATCCCACCTACTTTCGGCATCTCAAGGTCACTCAAAATAATATCGGGTCGTTCGTCTTCATAAAGCTCATACGCTTTTTCTACAGATTTAGCGGTTAACACTCTTTTAAAAAAGATACTTAATAATAGAGCGATTTGCTCCAATACCAAAGGGTCGTCTTCGACCAATAAAATGGTCATTTTTTTAAAAATCTGTAAATCTTTTTCCAATGATTTTCTTTATTTTTTAGGTTGTTTAAAACTATAGCACAGAAAAGTCCCGTTCGAGTCCCGTAAATATTCCCATTTTCAAACCGATCAGGGACTGCCGGAGAGGTAAAATTATCAAAGCCCTATTATTCCATTATCAAGGTTATAAAATGTTAATCATTAGAAATATTTCATTATTATCTCTAAGTGCAATGGCTTGTTTGGCCGCTGTTCCGGATGCCGGATCCATTTCAAGCGATATTCAAAAACAGCTTGATTCCAGCGTAAAACATCCAGCCACACCGTTGCAAATCGGCGAAAAAAAAGAAGATATCCGTCCCTTTGATATTGGAACCAGAGTGATGGTTCGTTCCTTTAAAATCACCGGAAATACCCTGATCTCTTCCGAAGAGCTCTCTTCGGTGGTTTCGCACTTTATCGGAAAAGAGCTCAGCTTCACGCAGCTCGAAGATGCGGCACGCGCCATTGCCGATTATTATCGGGAAAAAGGGTTCTCGGCGAGAGCATTTCTCCCTCCTCAGGAGGTGGTAAACGGTCAAATCGAAATCATGGTACTTGAGGGGAAGCTCTCAGCGATTGAGATCGAAGCTGAAACCGCCAAACGCTTTTCTGCTTCCCGAGCCAAAAATATCATTGAAACGGCACATCCGACGGGCAAGGTACTGGAGATCGACAAGCTTCAGCGCGGGCTATTGATCCTGAATGATACTCCTGGGGTGACTTCCGCCAGCCGTCTCGAAGCAGGGGCAGGTGCCGGGGACAGTAAGCTTCGGGTCAAACTTCAAGACGCCCCTTTGATAAATGGGGTATTTTTGGGTTCGAACAGCGGTCAGCGCAGTACGGGGCGTAATCAGGGGATTGTATCGGCGGGGATCAATTCTCCCTCAGGGATCGGCGATCAAATCACACTTCAGTCGATGGTGACACATGGGATACGTTACGGCAAGCTCGGCTATACGATTCCATTAGGTGCTTCGGGTGCGAAAATCGGAGCAAGTTATTCAGCTATGTCGTATTATGTTGTTTTAGGACCTGAAGCAACTGGAACAGCGACAACCGCAGGAGTGAATTTTAGCTATCCTATCCTCCGCTCCGGAACTAAAAATCTTACTTTTAATTCCGCTTTGGACAAAAAAGATTATGCCAACTATTCCGCAGGTACACTCATCAGTGACAAAACGGCACATGTTTTTTCAAATGGATTGACGTATACGAAATTTGATACATCCGGACAAACTTCGCTTGGATTTACTTATACATTGGGTTATATAAATCTCAAAGACAACGAATCCGATTATCTCGCCGATCAGCAGACCAAACGCTCGCACGGACGCTATTCCAAACTCACCCTTAACGCATCGCGAAATCAGATGCTAAATGAGACCACCTTTTTGAGTACCAATTTTACGGCTCAAAAAAGCAGTAAAAATCTTGATTCAGGCGAAAAGATGTATCTTGGAGGTTCGAGCGGAATCCGAGCATACCCATCCAACGAAGGGGGCGGAGATGAGGGATATATGATTTCCCTTGAACTTTCCAAATCGTTTGCAAACAATTTCGCCGGAAGCGTCTTCTACGATTACGGACGTATCAAACAAAACCGCGATCTTTACAACGGCGCGTTAACAACGTTGAACCCTTATAACATCTACGATCTCAAAGGATGGGGATTAAGTACGACCTATACCCAAGGGACAATGAGCATCAAAGGCTCCGTTGCGTGGCGAGTGGGAACCAATCCCAACACACAAGCAGATGGCAGTGATAATGACGGAACCAAAGAGGCCGCCCGCGTATGGGTATCCCTGTCAAAAGCATTTTAAAAGAGGAATAGACGATGAAATTTTATCAGGAATATAAAAACGCTTTTCGCATCCTCTCCAAAGGGCGGGTCGTTTTGGACGTATTTTCAAAAGGGATAAAAACGACTGCACTGATCTCTACAGTTGCGGCAAGCGCCTTAATGGGAGATGTGTCAACAACAGCTTTGCCTACTGCTCCCAATATAGTGCAGGGAAACATCAACATTCAGACCAATACCGCTAACATGCTCATCAACCAATCCACCAATCAGGGGATCATCAACTGGGGAACGTTTAATATCGGTTCTGCCGCAAGCGTCCGTTTCAACCAGCCTAATGCCTCTTCCTCAACCCTCAACCGTGTCGTCGGTAACGAAGTGAGTAACATCGCCGGTTCACTCAGTGCTACAGGTAAAGTCATTCTCATCAACCCCAACGGCGTCATTTTCGGTAACGGTTCACGGGTGGACGTCGGAGGGATCGTCGCATCTACCATGAACCTCTCAAACGAGAACTATCTGAACAATACTCTGCGATTTACACGGGACGGTTCTACCGGCACCATCACCAACCGAGGGACGATTCGTGCTGAGGATGCAGGCTATGTCGCCCTCTTGGCTCCCGAAGTGATAAATGAGGGGGTTGTTATCGCACAAAAAGGCTCTGCTATATTTGCTTCGGGCGATGCCATCACTCTCAGCGCCGATAATGCCGGACTTCTCAGCGTCACGGTCGATGCCGCGACGGTTAATACACTGATTGAGAACAAAGCTCTCGTGCAAGCCGACGGCGGTGTGGTCTATATGAGCGCCAAGGCGGCAAGCGATGCGTACTCTGCAACGATTAGTAACACGGGAACTATTCAAGCCAACAGCCTCGAAGAAAAAGATGGCAAGATTATCCTCTTTGCCTATAATGGGACGATGAACGTCGATGGAACGATCATAGCCAAAGGGGGCTTTGTCGAGACGAGCGGTGAGAATGTTCACATCGCGGATACGGCGAAAGTTACTACACTTACAGATAACGGCAAAGCAGGTACTTGGCTTATCGACCCGACCAACTTTACTATTTCAGCAGGAAGTGGGGCACAGACCACAAGCGGTATCGGTGCTGATACGCTTCAGACGAACCTTGCAGGTGGTAACATAGCTATCGCCACAGATGCTACGGCAAACGGCTCAGACCTCGGTGATATCATCATCAATGCACCGCTTAGCTGGTCGGCAAACACTCTCACCCTCTCCGCCCATCGTCATGTTCTGGTGAACAATGTCGTCACGGTCTCAGGCACGGGCGGGCTTACGGTGACGACAAATACGAGCGGTGCGACGGGTACGAGCATGGGATATTTGCAGACCAAGCGAAACGGTACGACCGACTTTACGGGCAAGATCAACTGGAGCAGTAGCGCAAGCCCCACGATCAACGGCGAGACCTATACGATCATCAACTCTCAGGCGGATTTGGAAAATATCAGCGGTTCGACCAAATACGCTTTGGGCTCAAATTTGACACTATCGGGGACTTGGACACCGCTGACGTCAACCACCCCTTTTAGCGGCAAACTTGACGGTTTCGGGCATACGATAAGCAACCTTTCGATAACGGGTGGAGCCCAATACAGCGGGCTTTTTGCCAAAGCGGACGGCATAACCTTGCAAAACATCGGACTCACAAACTCCACCTTGATTGTCGGGGACAATTCAGGCGGTTTTGTGGGTGATATAAGTACCAGTGCAACCGCAAACTATTTTAGAAATATATTCAACTCCTCCTCCGTATCTGTCCAAGGCGACAACAGTACAAATCATAAAACCAAAATAGGAGGCTTTGTAGGGTCTGGACTCTATTCTAATAGTACAGATGGAGGCGGAAATCCGATTTATACGGGTTATATTTACGCCGTCGATAGTGCCAATGCCGCCACGGTAAGTGCTACAAATAGCAATTCCTATACACTCTATGGTGGAATAGGCGGATTTTTTGGCAATATCGGCGGATATGTCTATCTCTCAAACCTCACAAACAGCGGTCAAGTCGTCTCCGGTCATCTAAGCAACAGTCAATCGACTGCAAGCAACACCCTTGGACATACAGTAGGGGGTATTGCTGGTTATATTAACCTATCAAAAGTCGTATCTTTAAACAATCTAACCAATAGCGGTTTAATATCAGGAACAGGCAATGTCGGAGGTATTGTTGGTATTGCACAAGCGAGTTACTCAGGGGGAAGCGCAAGCGGTACAAAGCTCAAAAATTCAGGAAATATTTTTAGTACAGGACAATCGGGCGGGATTGCAGGGGGTATTTCATCATATACGGCAAATATCGATCTTAGCTATCTTTCCAATACTGCTCAAATAACAAGCCATGCATCTACTGGAGGATTGCTTGGTAATGCCACGGCTTGGAACGGTACGATAACCATTAGCAATGCTTACAATAGTGGAGCGGTAGCAGGCGTAGGTTATGACAAAATCGGTGGACTTTTTGGGGCTTTGTCTTCCAATCAAGGGATAACGCTCACCTACGCTTACAATAGCGGCAGTGTGACGGGAAATCAGTATATCTCTGGAATCACTGCAACTAATGACAACGGCGGGACGACGACTTTTCAAGAGGTGTACAATACTGGTACAATCAGTGGTCAAACTGATGTTTCTGGGATAATTGCTCTTAGAAAGACAGACTACGGTACTTCTGCAAATTATATGTTTGATAAGGTTTTTGTCCGCTCTGGTTCTGTCATAAAGGCTGGCACATCCTATGCTGATGACGCACTAAACTATAATACCACTAGCTGCGTAAGCCATGCTACTATAAGTAGCGGTTCTACCTACGGTGCCAAGAGCTCCACGCAGCTCCAAAGTATCACAGGACTAGGCTTTACCTCTAGCAAATGGTATGAGTCGGGTTCTGCTCCTATCACCTTGCAGGGATTTACCATCCCCATCACCATCACATTGGGAGCTTTGAGTAAAACCTACGGCGATGTAAATCCAACCATTACCTATAGTGATGCATACATTTCAGGAATCACTTGGGGAAGCGCCATCACACAGTACTCTAATGCAGGGACATACGGCTACACGACGGCAAATATGTTCACCCCTACTTACGCAAGCGGAAGTTCAAGCGACTATGAGATCACTTGGGCTACGACAAATAGTTTCACGATTAACCCCAAAGCGGTGAGTTTATCCGGTACAATGGTTTATCAAGGCAGCACAACATCGCTTGGCGCGAGTTTAAGCGTATCCAACGCTGTAAACGGTGATGTAGTGACAGTCACGAACGGCGGTAGTGCAGGGCTTTCCGGTAAAAATGTCGGTACTCAAACTTTGAGCGATTTTACTTCACTATCTCTCAGCAATGCAAACTATACGCTTACGGGTGCAAGCGGCTCGGTTTCGATTACCGCACGACTGATTACGATTTCTACGTCGAATGTCACCAAGACTTATGACGGTACGACAACGGCAAGCGGTACGTTGACAAGCAATGCTCTGACGCAAACGACGGGATTGGTTCCGGGTGATACTTTGTCAGGTGGGACATTTGCATTTACCGATAAAAATGCAGGGGCGGGCAATAAAACGGTCACTCTCAGTGGTGTTACCATCAGCGACGGCAATAGCGGAAACAACTATGCCATTATTTACACTAACAATACCACCAGTACTATCAACAAAGCGACATTGAGTGTCACAGGGTCAAAAGTATATGACGGTACCTCTGCATTTACGAGTGGACTTACCCTTGGGGGATTTGTCGGAAGTGAGACGGTAGGTTACAGCACGGCTACGGTTAATAACTACCATGTTGCTACAGCCAATAAGTATCTCTCAAGCATTACATTGACAGATGGGACAAATGGAGGATTGGCGAGTAACTATCAGATAGGAGGAAGTTACGGAGCTGGGACAAACGCTATCACTATCACGGCGAAAACATTGACACCGACTATCAGTAATACCGGCGTCACCAAAGTCTATGACGGTGATACAACAACCGCCATGACGCCGACCTATACTTTCAGCGGTCTGGTGAGCGGCGATACGGGTGCAGCTCTAAACCATACGGCTAAAGCCTATAATGATAAAGATGTCCCCGATGCCAATCAAATCACCGTAAGCGGACTCTCGATTGCGACTATCACCGGTAGCAATAGCTCGGCGGCAAGCGATTATGTGTTAGATGCTACTTCTAAAACGGTTGCTGCGACCATCACCCAAAAAACCGTCTCCCTTAGCTCAGTCAACATTGCCGATAAGGTTTATGACGGTACCACTGCCGGAACGAGTGTGGTTAGCTCTACCTTTACGGGAGGAGTAAGCGGAGACGATGTCAATGTTAACGGTGCACTGGAAGATTTTTCCGCTAAAGATGTCGGAACGTACAGTATCTCTATTACCGGACTTGCATTGACAGGTATGCAAGCCGGAAACTATATCCTCTCAAGTACCACCGCAACTGATAATAGCGTTGCCATTACTCCTAAAACGGTGACCCTTAGTGCCTCTAAAGTCTATAACGGAACCACAAATCTTAGTGGGGCTGTTACCCTTGGCGGATTTATCGGGAGTGAAACACTTAACTATACCGGAGCTACGGCAAACAGCGCTCACAATGTAGCAGGCAATTATATCAGTGCTATCACCTTGACCGATGGTACAGGCGGGGGAGTCGCAACCAACTACGCTCTTCCAACGCTCAATAATGCCAATGCTCCGGTTACGATCACGCCGGTGACGCTTACGGCGGCTCTTTCCAACACAGCCGTGACCAAAGTGTACGATGGCGGGACAGCAACAAGCATAACACCGACCTACACCATCACAGGATTTATCGCAAACGACAGTGCCGCAACGATCGCCCATACGGCTAAATCTTATAACTCCAAAGATGTTCTTACCGCTGAGAGTGTGACCGTTAGCGGACTTTCTCTCTCCGGTATTACCGGGTCGAATAGCTCTATCGCCGCTGACTACGTCTTGGCAAATAACTCACTTTCTACCAGTGCAACCATTACCGCTAAAAGCTTGACAGTCTCAGGACTGGTTGCAGACAATAAAGTGTATGATGGAACCACAACCGCAACCCTGAGTAACTGGGGAAGCGTTTCAACAGGTGTCGGAAGTGAAACATTGGCGCTTAATCATGATACGGCAACGTTTAGTGATAAAAATAAAGCGAACGGGAAAACCGTTACCGCGACAGGATACAGCTTAGTAGACGGTTCAAACGGAGGGGTAGCTAGTAACTACACCCTCTCAAGCACAAGTGGCACGACAACCGCTGATATCACAGCACGAACAGTGACTTTATCCGGAAGTACGGGGGTGACAAAAACTTACGATGCTCTCACGACAATGCCGCTGGGAAGTGACGGGTATGGCACTATCGGTAACGGTGTCACGGGAGATGATCTTTACGTCAACGGAGCACCAGTATTTGATTCAGCAGGGGCTGGAAGTAAAACCGTTTTGGTTGGAAGTGTAGTCCTTGCAGGTACGGATGCAAACAATTATGCCCTCAACTGGAGCAACGGAAGCGGGACGATTAACAAAGCGATCCTTACGGTTACCGCCAACAACGATGCGAAGTTTGTCACTCAAAATGATACGGTAAACTTTGCGGGTGTAAGCTACGGTGGATTTGTAAACGGTGAGGGAATCGGGGCATTGACTACAACCGGATTGAGTGTTGTACGAACGAATAACTCACAACAAGCCGCTGGAGCTTATAGTGGCGTTCTTCAAGCAAGCGGATTGAGCGCAAGCAACTACCAGTTTGACTATGTCAATGGTGATTACACTATCGTTCCGGCTGATCAGCTTCTGGTGCGTGTTGCCAATGCATCATCTACGTACGGAACCAATGCGCAATACACTATCACTAGCGCCCAGTATCTTGACGGGTCAAATCAAATCATCAGTTTGAGTAATCCGACCATTACCAATAATAGCACGACCTTTGGTTACTCCGACGGCTCAGGTGGAACGGCTGCCTTTACGTTGGGAGCACTCAATGCTTCCCAAAGCACAGCTGGGAAACTCAATGCCGGAAGCTATCAATTGGGGGCAACCGACGTCACTGAAACAAGTGCTAACTTTAGTAATAACCTTGTAGTAGTAGGAAATCTGGCAGTCAGCCAAAAAGCGGTAACCGTATCAGCGAGCAGCGTTTCCAAAGTCTATGATGGAACCGTGAGCTTGAATAACCTCTCCTTGGGACTGTCAGGGGTTGAAACGGGGGATACGGTCACCATCGGCGGAAACGGTAGCTTTTCGGGGAAAAATGCGGGGATCAATAAAGCATACAGTGTTAGTTCTTTAACGCTCGGATCAACCGACAGCGGCAACTATTACCTGAGCGGCGGAAATTCCATGAGCGGAAACGACGGGGAAATCACTAAAAAAGCAGTGACACTCAGTGCGGCGAAAACGTATGATGGAACAACTGATTTAACGGGCAAAGTCACACTTGATACGGGCGTGACGGTTAACGGTTTAACGGAAACACTGACGTATAGTGGAGCAACTGCGAACAGTGCAACTGTCCCTAATAATAGTACGAACTATATCGATGCGATCACGCTTGCAGACGGTACCAATGGCGGAACAGTAAGCAACTATCAGTTACCTACTCTTAATCACACCAATGCTCCGGTGACTATTGCGAAAAAAACGCTCACTGTCACTCCTGATGATCAGGAAAAAATCGTAGGACTTGAAGACCCGACGTTTACCTACACGGCAGAAGGGTTTGTATCGGGAGAAGACGAGAACGTCCTGAACGGAGCGCTCTCCAGAGAGCAGGGTACTACGTCTGGAGATTATGCAATCACGGCGGGTACGCTGAGTGCAGATAACTATGCGGTACAGCTCACGCCGGCGAAAATGACCATCAAATCGACCTTTATACCGCCGGTTCCTCCAACCATCCCAACCCCTTCTGTACCCGGCGGAGGGACAGGGCTCGGAGGCGGATTTAATGGAGGTACGGGAACAGGAACCGGAACTGGATTTGATGGAGGCACGGGTCTCGGAGGAGGATTTGGCGGAAGTACTGGAAGCGGTACAGGAACAGGCACCTCAGGTAATAACGGTACATCTACCGGAACGGGTGGCGGAAGCTCCGGCGGCAGTTCAACAGACGGTCCGCCTATCGGAAGCGGGAACGGCGGCAGTACGGAAGGCTCAACAACAGGTTCTAATGCTTCTGAAGCTTCCAAAGGACAAAGTGACGGATTAAACAATGTCGCCGGTGAGCCGAAAAGTACCGAAAAAGCAAGCTTTAACGGTATTAGTGTAGGCACTACCCAGTCCGGAAAAGAGGTAAAAGCGATCATTATTCAAGGTGCTTCTACATCGCCGACTCCAGTGACGATGCTTGTCAGCATCAGAGCAGGCGAGGGCTTTCGCTTCTCGTTACCAAGCGCCACGGTAAAACAGGTTGCACAAAGTATGGGATCAAATGCATCGCAATCGCAAATTACAGGAGTAAGTCTATCAGACGGCAGAGCATTGCCGTTATGGCTCAGCTTTGATATCGACACGATGAGCTTTAGCTCGGCAAATGTACCGGCAGGAGGGTTACCGTTAACAGTAAAAGTGATAGTCGCCAACAACGGTATGGCAAAAATTATCGAAGTGGTCTTGAAAAACGACGGGGGAATTTGATATTCTCCCTTGCCTTCCAAAATACAAAAGATTACAATACACCGAAGCTATCGGTATCTATTCACCACATAAAAGGGCTCTTATGAAAATTCTCACTAAATCGTTTCAACTTTGTATGGGGGCGGCAGTCGCCGCAGTACTTCTTTCTTCTTCGGTATATGGCCGCGACGTTTCTCCAAAAGAGTACGAAATCTTTGCGGCTGAAAACCTCCGCGCCGATTTCAATACACTCTCTAAAGAGGTTCAGAATAAAATCAGACAGGACTATGACAATAAAATCAAACTGGCGACAATCATTCGTAAACAGCAGTATGAAGATCCGATCTATCAGGCAGCACTCGATTTCAGGGCGCTTGATCTGTGGAGCAATCGGATCGCTTCCAAAGTTGATATCGGCGACGAAAAACTCAAAGCGTTCTACGGCAAGCAAGAATTTACAATAGCTCCGAAATACAAACTCCGTAACATTCTTGTAAAAACCGATGAAGAAGCCTCCGCAATCGTAGCTGAACTCTCTAAATACACCGGAGATGAACTGCAAAACAGATTCATTGCTTTGGCTAAAGAAAAATCGATCGATCCTGCAACCAAAGATAAAGAGGGTGATAGTGGATGGATAGACGTCTCTACGATGCCCAAAGATATGTTCGAACGTATCCAAGGCGCTTCAACACTCTCCTTTGTTCGTATCCCGTCCATCCCGGATCTCGGAACCCATATCCTGCTCATTGAAGATATGCAGCCTGAACATAAAGCCAGCTTCGAAGAAGCTAAATCATACCTTGCACAAATGATCATTCAAAGTGAAATTGCAAAAGAGGCGAAGGTATTGCTTGATAAAGAAGCAAGCGCTTTCAAAACCAATAAGTCAAAAAAATAATTATCAAGGATATCAATGTTTAAAAATGTAACTCCGCTGAATAAAGACGAACACGCTAAACTCAAATTTGATAAATCGAATACTTTTGAATTTGCTAAAGAGATGGCTCATACTCTGCTGGCTGTCGGAGAATACTTCCACGCCTGCAAAAGTCAGCCGATTCTTTTCGCACTATCGGGTGATACTATTGCCAGTATTGCCCTTATGGGGCTTAAAGAGGGAAGAAACCTATTTGTAGATAAAAAATCGAACTGGTATTCAGCGGAATACTGCCCCTTTAGCCTCCGTCGCTACCCGTTCATCTATATCGAAACCATCAACCCCGAACAACCGCTGCAATCAACGATGATCTTGGGATTTGACAGCGATTCCAAAGCGATCAATACCAAAAAAGGGGAATCTTTATTTACCACCGAAAATGAGCCTTCTCAATTAACTCAGAATATCATCCAGACCTTAAACGTTTTTCAAGCAGATATGGCTAATACGATCGTATTTACCAATAAACTTAAAGAACTTGAATTGCTTGAACCTTTTAATGCCGAAATGGTTGCAAATCAGCAAGGATATAAAATCGAAGGCTTCTTGCGGGTAAATGAAGAGAGGTTCAAAGCTTTGCCGAACGAGATCAAAATTGAACTAATCGATAACGGTATGTACAACCTGATTGTCGCTCATCTGCTTTCGCTCTCAAATTTTGAAAAGCTGGCAGTATTTTCGATCTAGAGCTATCTTCCCTTTTTGCTACGGATAAATAATTTATCGGTACGCTTTAACCTCTAATAATTCATCAAGGCGTTGAAAGGTATATCCTTGTTTTTTGAGCTGCTCGATGATGTTCGAGAGCGATGCGACACTGGTACGATTTCGATGCATTAGGATAATATCGCCGTTTCGGATATTGCTGAGGACATTATGGACGACGGCATCGGGATCTTTGAGCGTCCAGTCGAGGGAATCGAGTGACCAAAGGAGGGTCGTCATCCCTTGTTGGTTCACGCAATCGACAACCAGAGGATTGATAGAACCATAAGGGGGACGGCAGAGGAGGGGATAGTGTCCGGTAATTGTTTCAATCCTCCCTGCGGCGCGATCTAACTGAGAGATGATGGCACTCTCATTAAGATCACTCAGGCGTGGATGGTTGAACGTGTGATTGAGAACAAGGTGCCCTTCTCGGTCGGTTCGCTGCACGACGGAGATATTGCCATCTCTCATCGTTCCGCCGATCATAAAAAAAGCGGCTTTGACGTCATGGGTATCTAAAATATCGAGGAGTTTATAGGTGTTGTTCTCATCGGGAGAATCATCGAAAGTAAGGGCAACGGTTTTGTTCTTAGGATTGCCGTTAACCAACACATTTCTATAGGTTCCATTACGGACGGGGGTGATGGTGTCGGTACGCCATTTGTGAAGAAACGTAGTGAGATTGGCATCGAGCAGGGGAGAATCCCCCCGAATTTCATAAAGAGGAGCACATCCGCTAAAAAGAGTAATGTACACAAGGGTGAGGAAAATAATCAGCTGTTTTTTCATAAAATCGGTACTCCTAAATGTCCCGCCACATAGCCGCTGGCAAATGACCATTGGAGATTGTATCCGCCGCATGGGCCGTCGAGATTCATCACTTCGCCGCAAAAATAGAGCCCTGAGAGGATTTTACTCTCCATACTCTCAGGCCGTATCTCTTTGAGCGATACTCCGCCTCGTGTGATCATCGCCATTTTGAAACCGTCATGGCCGATGATTGTGAGGGGTGTCCATGCGAGGAGTTTTAGGAGACGGTCACGTACACTCCCCTCAAGGCGGTTAAACCCTTTCTGGGGATCGGCATCCGCGAGGGTGCAGAGCGCGCGTGAGAGCGATTCGGGGAGGAGGGTCATTATATGGGTTAAAACCGATTGCTCAGGATTGCGATCGATCTCTTTTTTGATATGGGACAATATCTGTTCTTCATTCATCCCTTTGGTCATATTGATCAGAAGAGGGACAGAGCCGAATTTTTCGATCAGAGGGGTGATGTCACGGGAAATATCGAGGACGACGGGACCTCGGATACCGTTTTGGGTGAAAATCAGATCGCCTGATGCACGGATATTTTTGGCCTTAGGGAGATCGACACGAATGTCTACTTTGGGAATCGTATCGGCGCGGCACTCGGCTACCCATGTCTCACGCGTACGTAGCGGCATCATGGCAGGGAAGAGTTCGCTCACTTTGTGTCCGACATCCGAAGCGATGGCGAATCCATCTCCCTCTGCACCTAGCTGAGGATATCCCAACCCTCCGGTAGCAATAATAACGTTGGAGGCGTAAAAGCTCTGATCCGCTGTGCTGACTCCGCAAACATGTTCGCCGTTATGTTCCAGCCTCTCAACCCTAGAATCGGTGATGAGGGTGATATCGAGTCGTGCCATCTCCTCTTCAAGAGCCGTGATGATACTGAGTGAGCTGTGGGAGATAGGAAAGACACGGTAACCATCAGGGGCATGGCTTTCCACCCCGAGTTCGGCGAAAAAAGCGATGAGTGCTTTATGATCGAAGGCACTCAACGCAGGGGTCATAAACCGCCCCTCACGTCCGAAACGAGCCATAAATTCTTCATTGGAGAGGGTATTGGTGAGATTGCATCGCCCGCCCCCCGTCGCTTTGAGCTTTGAGCCTATTTTAGAGAGTTTTTCGAGGAGGAGAACGGTGTTGCCTCGCCGTGCCGCTGTGATGGCGGCGATAAGGCCTGCCGCACCGGCACCGACAACAATCACATCATAATTAGGTTCAGAGGAGTTTTGCATTGCGCCATTATAGCGGTGCACTCCGTAAAAATCAAAACACCCTCTTTTATTCGGTACTGATAGGATATTTCTTTACTTTCCATTCGTTAAATCCGTTAAGGAGCCAGTAAACATTGGTGTATCCCAGTTTTCGCACTGCTAAAGCGGCCTCATACGAGTTGGCGCACGTTTCGCCGTAACAATAGAAGAGAAGCTTTTCCTCTTTATCTTTGGGGAGCTGAATGACAATATATTGGGCTTTGGAAACATCAAAATAGACAGGATAGGCCCCTTTGATATGCTCTTTTTGAAAATGGCGTTTTTCACGAGCATCAAAGAAATACGTCCCCTGATCATAGAGCTTTTTCGCTGTTTTGACGTCGATGACTTTGATCCCTTTCTCGGTTGCTTCACTCACCTGAGGGGGAATAATACATATATCGTATTTGGTTTCGAAAATAATGCTTTTTTCACCGTCGTATTCGACACCGCTTAGAGATGTTGCTAATAAAGCGGTTAAAAGAGCAGAAAATATCAAGCGTAACATACCAAACTCCTTGAATCGATTTGGTTTAATCATAGGACAGGGAATATTAGTAAGCTATAATATTTTTAAATAGATAGATATAATAAGAAATTATTTAGAAAAGGGTGAGATCTCTCTCAACCCTCAGACGTATCAGCCTCTGGCCGTTACTTCCAGCAAATGATAGCCGAATTGGGTTTTGATCGGACCGTATAAAACGCCGACATCGCCGTTAAATACCGCTTTGTCAAATTCAGGAACCATTTGACCTGGGCTAAATCGTCCCAAATCTCCCCCTTTGCGGCCGGATGGACATTGTGAGTGATCTGCCGCTGCTTCAGCGAAAGAGGTTCCCTCCTCAATTTGTTTTTTGAGTGCGTTGCACTCTGCTTCGGTAGTGACTAAAATATGACGTGCGGTTGCCCATGCCATGATGATCCTTTGTATTTTTTTTTTGAAATTCTACTCAAATTATCAATATTTTTTGTTTGTATTGACGAGGAGGTCTTTTTCGCTCAGATCATCCATCAATGTTTTGAGGTTTTTGAGGCTTAAAAGTTTCAAGGTATCGCTCTTCTCTTTTTTAAATTCGCTAGAGAATCCGTTTTTGGAGAAGATAACGAAGATGTCGGGGCTTAGTGCTACTTTTGCACATTTTTCCTGCAATTTGGAGAGCTCAGATTTGTTCGCTTTGGCTTTAGAGGTTTTGCACGATCCAACAATCACTTTATCCCCCTTGGTTTTACCCAAAATTTCGATTTCGGTATTTTTGTCCCAGTACGAGCCGATTTTTGCCACCCAGTCCTCTTTGAAACTTTGTTTGACGAGGGCGATCGTTAGTGCTTCATAGATTTGATCGAAAAAGCTCGCTTTGGTGTTTTCCCATTTTGCTTTCATTTCGGTGAAATCCCCCTCTTTGATCCCTTTGTAATACGGTGATACGGCGGAGAACCAAAAGCGTAAAAACGGTGCAGTGAAAATGAGACGCTCAGAAACTTCTTCTGTTTCATCGATGGGATCGGCTTGAGATGCTTGTCGTGTCAGTAATCCAAATTTGATCAAAAAGGCCGCTGATTCTTCCCCCTCTTTGCGGGTTAGATCGGCGCGGCGGTAAGCGGAATATTCACGTCGATCCCCCGATGCTACCGCCGAGAGGAGGGCGTGGTGTGCTTTGTTGCTCTGGGTGATTTTGGTCAAATCGCCGTGAATGTAGCGGTAATTTGCCAAGATTTTCTTTTCGATCAGCTCTTCTAGAGGTTTTGTCATATCGACACTCCATCCCATTCCGCCGAATACGGCGAAGTACTCTATCGCTTTTTCGATGTCGGTAGCGTTATTTTGAAAACAAAAGGATCGAAATTGCTGAAGGAGAGTCGGGTGTTTAGACATAAGAGGGCAACCTTGTATTAATTACCGTATTATAGCCTAAAGGGCTGCATGTACTTATTTGCGGTCGAAATGGTAGATGGAGTGGGTGGTGCTCAGTTGTTTGTTTTTCCATGCAAAATAAGAGCTTTTGAGATGCTTCCCCTCGTGTGAGAGCTCATGTACGATTCGGTGGATATGGTCTTCATCCGATTGGCACAGCTCCGTTGACATGTCACACTCAAATACGATTTTATTCGGGGTACTCTCTTGTAAATTTCCTAGAAATTCGGGCTGGTTTTGTTTGGAACAATAATGGGTTGCTTTGAGATTGGTACATTCAATATCTTTACAATGATACATTGTAACCATCTGTTTGGCGGTATTGGGGAGGAGGTCTTCTTGGATGGTTACTTCTCCGCCGATGAGTTTAAATGCCATAGCCGTTGTTTCAGTGCCTACGAGAGGGAGGAGCGCTTTGTGTTTGTACGATTCTGTCCCGATCTGCTCTTCGGCAGATGAGAGTTTCCAATCTCCCATCAGAGAATCTTCCATCCATCCGAACAGTTCCCACGCACTCGCTTCGGCGGCTTGGGTAGAGGTAAGCGAAAAAAAACTGAGAAAAAGGGCAAACGTTGTTTTTTTGATCATATTTATCCTTTTTTAAAAAAGGAATTTTACTCTTTTATTGAGAAAAAGGTGTTTATCCGTATATTGGAATAGTATCAAATAGACCGAAAATTTTTACTAGAGTGTAGATAATCGTACCTTCTACCGTTCCGATGCAACACCCGTACGCTATTCCGCGCCAAATCGTACCCCATGAATCTTTTGACTCAAATACCCACGGATTCAGAATGAGTTCCATGCCGTGCTCCTTTATGAAACCTATAGTTTCAAAAACGTTATTTGGTTATGATAGTATCATTCGGCTAAATGAAATATTTAAAAACATAATTAAATTTTTTTGAATCCGATAGGTAATATAACATAAGGTGACCCTTCTTTAGTAACGCTCGCACCCTTTTTGGGTTAAGACTAAGGTCACACCGTCTTCTTTGATGTCGATCAATCCGTCGTGTTTCAGCTCGTCCATTGCGATTTGGAAAGGGCGGTCTTGTTTGGAATCGAGTTTTTTCAAGATAGCACTGATGACGTCTTGTTTGCGCATAATATGACCTGCTTGGGCTTGGCTGCTTTTGAACCAGTTTAAAAACATCGCTTTGATCTCATTTTTTTGAGTCGTTTCTATATTCTCTTTTTTTGGTGCAGGTTTACGTGCGAAGTTTTGAGGCGCATTTCTACTATCGCGTCTTGGTGCGGGTTTTCGGTTAGTGGCAGGTGGTTTGATGGGGTATCCTTCGTATCCGTTTTAATATCGTATTGTAGTGATTTTTGCTAAAAATAGGGATATTAGTATCTAGCGGAAGTTTTTTGGTAAAATAACGAACTTTTATAACTGAGCAAAATTGACGATTGATAAGGAATGAGATGAAAGAGTTGAGCGCTACGGATTTAAAATTCGCGTTCGAGCAGGATATACGGATGGCTTTGTACACACTTGATAGATATAACATTGAAGCCAATCTCGCCTTAGTCGCATGTGATGATTATGATATTGACAAAGCACATTTGATGGAGAGTGTACGACAAAGTGACGTCATCAAAAAAGTGAATGACCATTATATCGCCGTATTGTTTACGTTTGTAGATCATATAGGTGCAGGACGTGCTTTAGAAAAATTGGTCAATCTCTATGAGGAGTTTCATCTCAAAGGGAGCTTGATCATATTGAAAAAAGGGGAAACGGTGGAAGAGGTGTGTGATCGATTGCTCAAAGCGAATCATATTATCCATCAAGACCCAAACACTAAAATATTTAACGAATTCGAGTACGCTTCCACTCTTTAGCCATTTTTTAAAAGGTCTTATTTTGGAAACGGGAGCATCATCCGAACCCGTTTTTGATACTCTTTATAAGTACTTCCTAACGTTGCAATCAAATCTCTCTCTTCATACTTAAGACCGATAAAAATATAAAGACTCAATGTGACAGAGAGCATCAAATGCGAATAAGACATTGTCGGTGTCAGCCATAGACCTATGAGGATTCCCAGCTGGATCGGGTGGCGTACAAACTTGTAGAACAGTTTTTCTTTAAAATCAGCGGGCGGTGTAGGTTTATTGAGCAGATTGAAATAGATTTGCTGCAGGCCGAAGAGTTCAAAATGGTTGATGATGAAGGTAGAAATGAGTGAAAACGCCCAGCCGAAAAGATAGCCGGACGTTAATAAGATTTTTCCTGTTTCATTATCCACTTGCCATAAAAATCCCTCTAGCGGCTGCCAATACAAACAGATCAATCCGAGTGCCAATCCTGAAAAAAGGACATAGGTACTCCTCTCTGAGGCTTGAGGAATAATCTTGGTTAGAGTGTTCTTGAAGAACGAGCGCGCCATCACCGAATGCTGCAGCGCGAATATCGAGACTAAAATGAGGTTGATACTAAAAGCACTAATAAAGGGGAGAGGATACTGAGTGCTAATAGTCGTCTCCATAAACTCCCACTCGCCGATATATAAAATGAACCATACTTGTGCAATCAGTGCAATACTATAGGCAAGTATCCCATAGATAAAAATAATGAATTTATTCATGTCTCTCTTTTAGGCTTTGGGTTGTTTCGTCACATTATAACTTATCGTTGGTATACCGGATGCGGTAGATGGCATTAGCCTTGTCATCCGATACGAGGAGGGAACCATCGGGCAGGATAAGGAGATCGACAGGCCTTCCCCACGACGTGATCCCCTCTAGCCACCCCTGTGCAAATATACTATAGGATGGGGGAAGCCCTTCG
This sequence comes from Sulfuricurvum kujiense, assembly GCA_002742695.1. Lineage (GTDB taxonomy): Bacteria > Campylobacterota > Campylobacteria > Campylobacterales > Sulfurimonadaceae > Sulfuricurvum > Sulfuricurvum kujiense_A. The sequence goes on from DLUI01000100.1 coordinate 31,817, forward strand.
CCGAAACGGACAAGTGTGATACAGTAACCCAAGGGGGGAATACGGTTCCATGAACCGTGTTCGGCGATGAATATTTGATTTCGGTATTTTTGCGGAAATTGTCTTCCTGTGTAAAAACGGATCCCCAGCGCGGCAACGTGGGGACCGAGTTCCCTGAAGGGGGGGGTGAAATCGGCACACTTTTTCCCCTTGTTGAATTTGGAATCGGAGAGATTTTTAGCATGACAGTAAGGAAATCCGAAGTGCATCCCTTTCTTCGGAGCTCTGTTGAGCTCATCGCTCGGTGCATTATTTCCCATCCAGTCTCGGCCGTTGTCGGTGAAGTAGAGGGTACCGTTTTCTGGATGCCAGTCAAAGCCTACGCTGTTTCGGATACCGCGTGCGAAAATTTCGAGTCCTGTTCCATCGGGTCGCATTCGCATGATGGAGCCATAACGCGGGTCGTTTGAATCGCAGACATTGCAGGGTGCGCCTACAGGTACGTAGAGGTATCCGTCGGGGCCGAAACGGATGAATTTCCAGCCATGGTGAGGGTTAGTAGGAAAGGAGTCGTTTATGACCACAGGAGAGGGGGGATTGGCGAGACGTTTTTCGATGCCGTCAAAACGAATAATACGGTTGATTTCGGCAACGTACAGTGCACCGTTTCTGAAAGCAACACCGTTTGGGCTGTTAAGTCCGCTGGCGATGACGAAACGCCGATCGGCGCGAAAGTCGCCGTCGATGTCCTGAAGAGCGTACACTTTTCCCTCTGAGCGTGTGCCGATGAAAAGGGTTCCCGCATCACCGAGGGCGAGAGAACGTGCCCCCTCGACGTCACGGGCATACAGATCGATTTGAAATCCTTTCGGCAGTTTGATGGTATCGAGTTTGTCGGAGAGGTCATTTGCGTATGCGGGGAAAATTATAATCAGAAGGAGGTCAATACTTGCAATCAACCATCCTATCGTATACCATGCTTTTGTCCACATGATGCTCTCCTGATAGTTATCCGTAGAGGTTGTTGAATGCCTCTTTGATAGTTTTTCACTAAACGCCGTCTCATCAAGATCAAATTTTGACTATCTTCATAGCTGTGCCTAGAGGGTGATAAGGAGTGCCGCTTCGGGGTTGATGATACGAAACGTGCAGCTTTCACTTATAAAAAGGGTATAGCTCTCCTCTTTTTCTTCGGCAAATCCGATGCTGACATCGAGACCGTTATAGAGGAAAAAATCTCCGCCTCTTTGTGAAAGTGCCAGAATTTTGTCGTCCCCGATACTCTCGCAAACCACAAAAAAGTTGGCTCCGATCAGGGACTCCAGTCGGCTTTTGACACTGACTCCCCCTTCGCTTTCTCCGACCATTTTGATCAGTGTCGCGGTAGAGAGGACGAGCTTGTAGGGACCTTCGACAAATTCGGCTCCAAAAGAGGCAATCATCGAGGCGACCGCATCAATCAGCCCTTTGGTATGTTTGGCATGGATCGGTTTACGCGGGATGTTATTCAAAATTCCCTCAATCTCCGCCTCTTTCACTCCATCAAGAATCAGCGAATTTTCAACGGCGCTGAAACGGTTGGAAACTTTTTTGAAGATCGAGTCGTCAAAATCGGGTTTGTCCCGCTTGAACGCTTCGACAATCGATTTCGGCAGATCAAAATCGTACCGTATTTCCACCATTGGAATGGGTTTTCTCACCGACAGTGTCAGCGCTTCTGCGGAGGTGATTGTTTTCAGGTTGCCTGTTGCAACAGCATCGGTTTCAAAAGGGACAGGGGTAAATCCGACAAGACTGCGCAGTTTCAGCCGCTGGCTGAGTAAAGGGGTGAACACACTGTCAATCTGAGTCCAGACAGCCGCCGCAATCGGTGACGTTTCTCTATTTAAAAATTTCATTGTCAGCTCCTTAGCTATTGTTGCCGATGTTCAGTGTCCCCGTTGGTGCCGCAACGATTTCGGGACTGCTCTGAAGAGTTTGATCCGTGCCACTGGACTCTTGCACAACTATATCCGTAGTGGTAAACAGAAATTTCCGCATCATTTCATCCCACACGCTAGAATTACGTCTAAGCCATTCGAGCCCCATACACGCGTGTTCGATCTCTTCGTCTCTATTGTGTTCCAAGATCGCTTTTGCTGCAGGGTCGCTTGCGGCTTCTGCGCGCTGGTTGTACCAGTCTATTGCTTCGAGTTCTTCCATGGTACTTTGGATAATGCGATGATAATCTTTTGTAAATTCTGAGAGTGTATTAGGATCTTCGTGAAAACCTTCGTGTGCCATAACCGCTCCTTCGAGTTTAATCCTGAAATCTCTAATGGTACAGAGGCAAAGAAAAGATATCAATAAGATTTTACGGAAACGGTTTCTTTTAATTTTTTATTAAGAAAGGAATAGGGAAAACTGTAAAATTTCCTAAATCTCGATACAGAGATTCAAGGAAGATTACCGTCACTATTCTCGGCACGCTTAAGAATCGACGACGCCATATTACCGAATATGAGATGATGAATAGGGACCAGTGCATACCAGTATAATCGCCCTGAGACCCCATCAGGATAAAAATACGCGCTTTGAATTAATTGATCCCCTTGTATTTTAAACTCCAGCCACGCTTTACCGGGTAATTTCATTTGAGCAAACAGAAGAAGCCGTTCATTTTCCACCAGATCGACCACTTTCCAAAAATCGACACTGTCTCCGACACGAAGATGGTGTGAATCCCGTCGTCCCCGATTGATCCCCGCCCCTCCGAATAGCTTATCGATCACTCCCCGTATTTTCCAGAGCCAGTCGTACCCGAACCAGCCCGATTCTCCTCCGATCATACAAAAACTGCGGTAGACGTTTTGAGGGGGAATATCACCGAAATCGACGACTCTGCGATCGATAAAAATAGCATTGGCGATGTTGTCCGAAGAGTCAGACTGTGCAGA
>DLUI01000127.1 GCA_002742695.1 Sulfuricurvum kujiense
TAGGTTTAACTCAAACTAAAAAGCACCCCATTTTTGCTATAACTTTTTGATATGTTACCGTTTGGTAATTTCCCCGAAGAGAGGGAAAAAGGGGGAAAGTAAAAATAAGATTTATGAATCCAAGCGGCAGCGAACCGATGCTTCATGCGCACCAAGCCCTTCGGTATGGGCTATAAGGGCACATGCTTCACCTATTTCATTGATCGCTTGACGCGAAAAAGAGATGATAGACGATTTTTTCATAAAGTTCTCAACCCCAAGCGGTGAATAAAACTTCGCTGTCCCTCCGGTAGGGAGGGTATGGTTCGGTCCTGCCACATAATCACCGATTGCTTCAGGGGTATAATGCCCCAAAAAGATCGCTCCGGCGTGTTTTATAGCGGGAAGGAGTGCAAAAGGGTTATCGGTTGCTACTTCGAGGTGTTCAGGGGCAATCTCGTTCATAAGAGCTACTGCTTCTTCCATCGACTCGGTTACAATAATTGCGGCACGTTCTTCGATCGATTTACGGGCGATCTCTTCACGAGGAAGTTTTTTGAGCCAATTTTCTACTTCGATTGCACACGCATCCGCAAATTTTTGGGATGGGGTGATCAAAATGGAGCTTGCCATTTCGTCATGTTCTGCCTGAGAGAGCAAATCAATGGCGATATGGACAGGATTGGCCGAATCATCCGCCAATACACCGATCTCACTCGGCCCTGCGATCATGTCGATGTTCACCTCGCCGAATACCATCTTTTTCGCCGTTGCGACGAAAATATTTCCCGGGCCCGTAATGACATCGACTTTAGGGATCGTCGCGGTACCGTATGCCATCGCAGCAATTGCACTCGCACCGCCGACTTTAAACACTTCACTCACACCGCACAAATGACACGCCGCCAATAAAAGTTCATTCGGCTCATTATCGGGTGTCGGTGTCGTCACAACGATATGCTCCACTCCCGCTACTTGTGCGGGGATAACGTTCATCAAGAGTGAACTTGGATAGGCCGCTTTTCCTCCGGGGATATAAAGACCTGCACGATCGACGGGAGTCACTTTTTGCCCTAATATTGTTCCGTTTGCCTCGGTATCAAACCAGCTTTTCGGTAACTGTTTTTCATGGTAGCTTCGGATACGCTCATACGCCAAATGCAACGATGCTTTGAGTGTCGGGTCTAATGCCTCATAGGCTCGTTTCATGTCACCCGTATCAATGCGCAGCTCTGCACCGCTTGAGGGATTCCAGCGATCGAATTTAGAAATATGTCGAAATAATGCCGCATCGTCTTCAGAGCGAATCTCATCGATAAGTCCTTTAACGATCGAAGAGACATGCTCCATATCCATCTTTCCACGCCCTAACAGTTCGCCAAACACGGTATTAAATTGTGCATCATTGGTGTGAATAAGGGTCATAAACTCTCCTTTTTACTTTTTGGTCGTACTTTTTTTGTACTCTTGTTTGACAATATCAAGCGCTTTGAGAAAATCATCACTCTCAACAGCTCCCATTATCGGTTCGAACATCGGGGATTTCCCTTTGATAAACCATGTTGCGGGGGTGCCTTGTGTCATCAGAGACGGGGGCACCGTCCCCTCATCGACAACACCCTCATAGAGAATAAAATCGCGATTTAGTATCGTAACAATTTTTGGATCTTTCAACGTTTTTTGTTTTAAAACTTCACACCATCGGCATCCGTTTTTGGTCACTAGCACCATTAATGGTTTTTGCTCTTTGATCCCTCGCTCAACGGCTGAGGCAATATCTTTGTCCCATTTAAGATCGGCTGCAGATAATGCAAGTGTCGAGAAGAGCAGTATTAAAAATAGTTTTATCATCGTCATTTCACCTTTTTTAAAATCTCTTTTGCAATATCAGCAAGTTCTTTATTGCTAACATCAATAACAACATCGGCCACTTTTTTATAATGTGCTGAACGCTCATCATAGAGTTTAATCGCTTTCTCTATATCTTGAAACAGCGGACGTTTACGCAGTTTTTTTTCGGCATCGGGATGGGCAAGAATGCGGCTGTGAATCGTCTCAAACGGTGCCGACAAATAAACAACCGTTCCGATTTTTTTTAGATTCGGCACTTTAAAAAAACCGCCCCCGGTAGAGATCAAAGTTCCTCGCACCTCTTTTTGGAGCCACTGAGCCACTTTACGCTCTAAGATGCGAAAATACTCTTCACCCTCTTGAGCAAAAATCTTTTTGATACTACGGTTTTCCATACTCTCGATAATATCATCCGTATCCAGTGCCACTAAATCAGACTGCTGTACTATTTCACGTGCGACTGAGCCTTTGCCGACTCCCATAAAACCGATTAGGACGATATTCTTCATAGATTCTCTGATGTTGGTTTATAATGGTGACATCATATCACGCGTTAACTTAGGAGACTTTCTTGATCACTCTAAATAACCTATATCACACCGAAACTCCAGTTCCCAACAGCGAAATCTTTACCACTCTTTTTCAAAACCGAACACTCAAAATAGAATCGATCCGCTCACGTCTCAAAACACAGGGAGAGATCTATAATCAACAAGAAGATGAATGGGTAGTATTGTTAATCGGGGAAGCCACTCTCGTAGTTAACGAGCAGAGGCTAACACTCTCCGCAGGAGATTATTGTTTTATCCCTCGTCACACCAGGCATCAGGTTTTATCAACCTCTAGCGATGCCCTCTGGCTCGGAGTTTTTAGCTCTTAAACTCATTAATACGGGCAGAGAGAGATTGTGCTACCTGCACTAACTGTTTAGAGTCATTTTCAATCTGTTCGACACTTTTTTGATTCCCTTCAGAAACCGTATTGATTTCTGAAATTTTCTCAATGATCCATTCGATATGTCCTACCACCTCAACCGAATCATTATAAGAGCGTTCGGCGACCGCTACCGAGCGTTCCATCTCCGCTGACGTTGCAGAAATTTTATCTTCCACTTCATTCGATATAACCGTCAGTTCGTTCATACTTTTGGCGTTCTCACCCATTTTGTCACTGACATCATTGATCGCTTGAACAATCGTTCCGACACTGATCTCAATTTCGGTCAAACTTTTTTGGGTTCGCTCTGCCAGTTTTCGCACTTCATCGGCGACAACGGCGAATCCTCGTCCATGCTCACCCGCACGTGCCGCTTCTATCGCTGCATTCAAAGCGAGAAGATTGGTTTGATCGGCAATATCTTTAATAACTCCGAGAACACTTTTAACTTGATCCGCATCGTGTTGCAAAGAGACCAATCGAGAAGACATCTCATGCTCGGTTTCAATATACCCCTCAACCTCTTCTACCAATTTTGACAACGCATCTTTTGCTGTGATCAATTCACCATTCGCATTGGCAACATTTCGCTGTGTTTGTTCGGATACCGAAATCGCTCCGGAGAGTATCTCTTTAATCGAATGGCTCTTTTGCGTTGTCGCCTCGACGATCAATCTCTCTTGCTCTACCCCATTCGAAATCGTCCGTGTTGCATCCGTAATGGTCGTTGCTATCATCGAATTTTGTCGTCCTAAATCTTTCACTTCATTGACCGTCTCTTGCACCATTGAGACAAAATTATTGACCGCCAATGCAGCTGCCGAAAATTCATCTTTTTTACTTGCATCCAGACGTTTTGTTAAATCTTTGTCCCCGCTCACCAATGCACCGATACGAGTGCGAAGACCTTCCAACGGAGTCAATACCTCTTTTCCGAAGAAAAGATTGAGTACCGAAACGAAAACAATGACAACAACACTTAATGCAATCAAAAGAATCGTCTCTGTTTTGCTGATCTCAGCATCATTTTTCTCCAGAGATATCACCAAATCCATAACCCCGAGTACATCTCCGGTTTGAACATTCGAATGACACGCCAAACATCTCTCTTCCGCTATCAGAGGCTGTAGTAGACGAATTGTATGGATACCGTTCGTCTTTTCCGCAACATACGGTTTTTTAGTTTTAAAAATTTCTTGGATTAACGGCTCATCGGTAAATTTCGAATCGGGTGCCAGCAATTCAATAACCGCCTTGGATTTTTCTACTTTCAAGGCTTCAATGCCGTCAATTTTTTGGGCATTCGCTATCGCTTCAGCGACTACAGCCGGATCACCCGCCAACATACTCCCCGAAAGAGTCTGAAAAATAGACTCACTTAACATATTGAGAGAGCGTTTTGCCGTCTCATTTGAAAAGTCATGAAATGTTGTTGTTAAATACCAATAAATTGTCCCCAATCCTAAAAAACTGAAGAGCAAAGTTGTAAAAATTATTTTGGATTTGACCGTATCAAACATTGAAGACCTCATTGTTATTAATTGTGCGATTATTGTACCGTATATCGATCGCCTTTGCGCGGTAAATTTACAATTCCTTGTGCAGTTTCCATTTTAATCGGTAAATTCATCGGTCGGCGCATCGAAATCGGATCTACCTTGCTCACGCTAAAATGAAGATGCGGTCCGCTGCTGTATCCCGTATTACCGGAATAGCCGATCAAATCTCCCTTAGAAACTTTCTGACCGATCAGTGCAACCGCACCCCCTTGTTTCAAATGATAATAATTCCCCATCGTTCCGTCACTGTGTTCTATAATAACGTAATTGGCATATTGTCGATACTCAGGACTCGCACCGCCTTGATTACTTCCCCCTTCCGATCCCACGACAATCCCCTCCCGTGCCGCATAAATCGGTGTTCCGACAGGAACCGGAAAATCAACCGCATACGCCGAGAGCCCTTTATGAGACATCTCTCCATGATATCCTTGGGATACATAGACATTGGAGCCTTTTAGGAATGGAAGTTTATAGAGATAATTATTTTGATGAACCGCAAACGCGGATCCCCTCACCCAACCATAAGATGATCGGTAATCTACACCCAAAGCGTGAGAAATACGATCAAGTTCAAGGACCTTTTTTTTACTTCGTCCGGGAATCTCAATAAAAAGGGGGAGTTTACTGTCTGTTTTTAGATTGCTGAGCGATTCAAAATCGATACTCATCGTTACCGTGTAGGGATTTAGATTTTCAGCCTCAAATTCATACCCCCCTACACCGTTGGCTTCCGTACTCAAAATAACGCTGTTACGGGAACCGATTTGGGCTGTTTTTTTGACATTGGAGACTTCAGAGCGTTTCAAAATACGCAAATGTTCTTCGTATGCTTGTTCTTGTTCGATCGCGATTTGGATACTTTTTTGCTCTAACGCTTGCTCATCACACAACGCTTCAATTGATTTAATCGAATGGTGTGGATAGTTTTTTCGATAAAATGCAATCACTTCAGAGCGGATGCGGGGGTGATGGAGAGGATCTAAGGAGACCGCTACCAAATCTTCAAAACTCTTTTTATCGGACTCCACTATAGCCACGTTTAACGATTTTCGGTAGAGGGTGTCAATAGACTCTTTGGTACGTGCCAATTCCCGCAGCTCTTTGAGATAGGCATTTAATATCTCTTTATCGATCTCTTTTGCAGAAGAGAGTTCTCTCCCCACACTCAAAGTTGCATCAACCCCGTTCAAAAAATTCCGCAATATCTGCTTATTCGGTTCCATTACTGGCTTCTGACTGAGCTTTTCAATGGAGGCAGTACTTTTTTGAAGCGGTTCGGCAAGCGTATCAAATACTAGCGGTGTTGGGGCGGCAAAAATGATTCCGCAATAGGCAAGAAGTAAAACAATGATACGTACCAAAACCCACTCCACTTTTTTTAATTCTAACATTATTCCTCTAAGGCTATAATATCGTCAATTTTAAGTGTGGGGTAAAAGCAATGTCCGTAAAAATTTTAGATGTAATGAAACCGGGAGTGATTTTCGGTGACGATGTTCAAAAACTCTTTGAAATTGCAAAACAAGAGGGATTTGCACTCCCGGCGGTCAATGTAGTCAATACCGACTCGATCAACGGTGTCCTTGAAGCGGCAAAAGTGGTTAATTCTCCCGTTATCATCCAATTCTCCAATGGAGGAGCGAGCTATTACGCTGGAAAAGGGATTAGCAATGAGAACGAAAAAGCGGCCATTGCCGGAGCGATTGCGGGTGCACTGCACGTTCATGCTATGGCGGAGCTGTACGGCATTCCCGTCATCTTGCACACGGATCATGCGGCACGTAAACTTCTCCCGTGGATCGATGCCCTTTTGGATGCGGGTGAAAAACACTACGCCCAATACGGCAAACCACTTTTTAGCTCCCACATGCTCGACCTCTCCGAAGAGTCTCTCGAAGAAAATGTCGCGACGTGTGTAGAGTATATGAAGCGAATGGATAAAATCGGTATGACATTGGAGATCGAGCTCGGTGTTACCGGCGGAGAAGAAGACGGTGTCGATAACAGCAGTATCGATAACGCCCTCCTCTACACTCAGCCTGAAGACGTCGCCTATGCGTATGAGAGACTCAGTGCCGTGAGTGAGCGTTTCACCATCGCCGCATCATTCGGAAACGTCCACGGTGTCTACAAACCGGGCAACGTCGTCCTCACCCCAATCATCCTCAACAACTCCCAAAAATACATCCAAGAGAAATTCGCTACCGCTTCGGATAAACCGGTTAACTTCGTCTTCCACGGCGGTTCAGGCTCTACCCACGCAGAGATCCGTGAAGCAATCGGCTACGGTGTTATCAAAATGAACATCGATACCGATACCCAATGGGCAACATGGGAAGGGGTCAAAGATTATTATGAGAAATACAAAGCTTATCTCCAAGGGCAAATCGGAAACCCAGAGGGTGAAGAGAAGCCGAATAAAAAATATTACGATCCTCGTAAATGGCTACGTAGCGGTCAAGAAACATTGATAAGTCGCGTAAAATCAGCGTTTGATGATTTGAATGCGATCGGTCGAAATTAACTCTATCCATTTCTCGTCATCCCGTACTTGATACGGGATCCCTCTTTTGTATTGTTGAGCAGTACATATCTCTCAAACGATTGTAATATAATTATTCTTATAAAAAAGAAATCTAAACTAAAAAAATTCTCAATTACTTTATAGTTATAATATCTTGAATAATTTAAGAAGAAGAGGAAATTATGTCACAAACTGAAGCTACGAAAATTTTTATAAACACATTGCAACAACATCAACAAAATATATTAAATGTTCTAGAAGAATTAATTAAATTTTTGCCATTGCCTGATGAAGATAAAAAAATATCTACTGCAAAACAAGCATTGAATGCAGTAAATTATTTAAATGCATTAATCCCAAACGACCGACCTTCTTGGAGTAATCCATTATCACATCAACTAGGAAAGTTTATTGAACACCCTGAACTATTTGCATCTAATCTAAATACTACTCTCGTACATTATTTTCCATCAGTAAAAAGCTATGACTTGACACACTTATTGGAGGACAATAACTCTGTATTTGATATTGATGAAATTTATAAAAGATGTAGAGATGAAAGCAATTTACCTACTTTATTTGACAAAATTATTAATATACTCGAACAACTCAGTTCTAGTGAAGAGATAGATAGTAAGTCTATGATCAAAGCCCTAGAAAAACTATTGAAATCTTTGGAAAAAAGCAAAAACGGGTCATTAATATCTATTAAAAATGCATGGGAATTTTTAAAAATATTTTTGGAAAATTATATAATTGGAGAACTTGAAAAAATTCCTGCACTTGGTACTTTGTTAGTTGCACTTATTAACACTACAAATGAAATGTCTGATGAAATTATTCAACTCGATAAAAAAGTTCAAGATGAAGCTAGACATGTATTTGAAGAAGAAATAAAAAGCCTGCCACGAGGATCATCATTACATATTACCTATACACAAGAAGCAAAATTATCTATACCTACTAGTCTATCTCAATTTAATCAAAAAGTCTAATAAACCTCTTTACGATGTCCGATTCGGATGATCGTAATGAGAATTTTTTCTTCTGTAATCCGAAAAATCACCCGATAATCTCGCACCCGTAGACGAAATTTGCCGCTGTATTCCCCTTTTAATGCTTTGATATTGTTTTTAAGCTTCTCAGGATCGGTTGCGAGTAAAATGATTTTTTCTTTGAGTTGTTTTTGGATGACACGATCCAACTGCGAAAGCTCTTTTTTTGCGGAAGGCAAAAATTCAATCGCATACATCGTTTACAGTCCCAACTCTTTCCATACCTCTTCGGCGCTGATCGGCGTGACCGAACCCTCCGCTACCTCGCGTAAACGTTTGTCAGAGAGTTTCTCGTCCAGCATATCAAAATAGAGCATAAGGGCATTTTCTATCAAATGACTTTTCTTCTCATTTAGCTCTTTTGCCATCGCATTTAACTCATCCGCGACGCTGTTATCGAGGGTAATACTCATCTTGGTTACATTAACATATTTACTCATTACGACCCCTTATCCGATAATTATATGGACAATTATACTGCTAATTGTATTTTAATGTCAATGTTTATGAATTTTAAAGGAATTCCCGCCTAAGCGGGAAAGTAATGAAGATTATTTAGTGTAGGTAATTTTTGCTTTTTCGCGAAGTGAAGACATTTTTTTCTCCATGGTCGCTTTAAACTTATCCATTTTCAAACGTTGCTCAATGAAATTTTTAACCTCATCGAATCCCAATTTTTTTGCCGCTTTTTTATCTTCGACATAGATAACGTGATAACCGAACTGACTTTGTACCGGAGCAGAAGACATTGTCCCCTCTTTCATAGCGAACACGGCATCATTAAACGAAGGAACCATTTGCCCGCGTGGGAAGTAACCGAGATCACCACCCTTCGCTGCACTTGGTCCTGTTGATTTGGATTTAGCTTGTGCAATAAACTCATTTTTGAGTTTCTCGCCGCTAAGCCCTTTCATACTTTTAATAACCGCTTGTGCGTCCGCTGCAGTTTTAACCAAGATATGACGTGCGCGGATTTTCTCTTTATCGACGAACTCTTCCGGATTGGCATCAAAATAGGCTTTGACCTCTTTGGCATCCACTTTAATCGCTTCGAATTGCTCTTGTTCCCATACTTTTGCGGCAAGCTGAACTTTTAGTCGGCTCACCAACGCTTCCAACTCTTGCTTGTACTCTTTGGATTCAAGAACACCGCTTCGTTTTGCATCGTCATACACTAACTCTTGGGCAATCATCCCCTCGATAATACGCTGACGCAATTCATTTTGTTTATCGGCAGGAAGAGAGTCAAAACGACCCTGAGTCCCTTCCATCAATACTTTATTTACTTCTTCAGAGGTAATTTCATCTCCGTTAACAGTCGCTAAAACAGCAGCAGAACCACTTGTAGCGCTCAACAATAAACCCAAAATCCAAGCGGCATAATATCGCTTCATTGCTATCCTTGTAATTGTCCCCTCTATTCAAGGGGGATTTGATTTCGGCATTATAATACATTTGTCAGTATAGTACGCAAAAAACAATCAATATTAAACGACATTGCCTTCACGTTTTTGCTGAGCAATTTTTAAATAGCGATCGATCGTTTGTAAAAGGAAATGTTTATCGATCGGTTTTGCCAAGTGGGCGTCCAATCCTCCCGCCACAATCCGCTCACGGTCTCCGATTAAGGCGTGTGCCGTTAGGGCGATCACTGGAACAAATCCGCGAGAATCGCGTTTATCAATCTCTTTAATCAATCTGTTTGCCATCAATCCGTCCATAACCGGCATATCGATATCCATAAGAACCAAATCAAAATGTTCTTTAAGATACGCATCCACCGCTTTTTGCCCATTATCTACCGTTACCACACGGAAGTGCTCTTGAAGTAGTATGGTTTCAAGAAGTTTAAGGTTAATAAGATTATCTTCGGCAACCAATATCTTGACATTTTCCGCTTTAGGGGCACTTTGTACTTCATGTGAGCGTGAAATATACTCTTTTGGCATCGTATTCCAAATGACGGCCAACGTTTTATGCAATGAACTCGGTAAAATCGGCAATGTCACAATAGAGGCAACCGAATCGATCAGTGCATCGGCTTTCTCACCGTAATCTAGCTTCATTATCGGAACCATTTGAAGCATTGGATAGGTCGATTGCAGTGCATCTATCTGTACTTTGGAGATATGCTCTACATCTAAAAAGAGGACATCACTTTCATGTAATGTTGCATTAACCAAATCATGAATTACTTTCGTCTGTACTTGAAAAAGTTCTAGATATTTATAGAGCAAAGCTCCTTGCGCACTCAATTGGTGTGCTTGCGTATAGATAGTGGCACGAGTCCCATCGATAAAATCAAAAGAGCCATCTTCATTCACCTGATGGGTGATTCGAAAAGAGAATCGCGACCCTTTTCCGCTTTGCGATGCAAGCATCAAATGGGAATTCATCATATCCACATATTTATGACTCAAACTGAGTCCGATTCCAAGACCGTCTTTCCCTTTTCGCTGATTCTCCCATGCGGAAGCGAAAGGGCGAAGAAGCGTTTTAATACGTTCATTGTCGATTCCGATGCCGGTATCACTAACCGCATATTCCACTTCAACAAAATGATCTTCTTCTCTAACAATCAGAATTTCAACAAGGACGCTCCCTCCCTCATCGGTAAATTTAATACCGTTTTGGATGAGATTACGCATAATGGCTAGAATTTTGTCCTGATCCCCTATCATTGTTTTAGGCAAATGGGGATCGATTAAGAACATGAGCCCAATCTCTTTGGAGAGGGCGAGATCACTAAACTGCATGGAAAAATTTTCATACACTTCCAGAGGATTAAAGAGTGCCAAATTGGTATGAATGCTGCCACTTTCGACTTGCATAAGTTCCAAAAGATTTTCAATATTTCGCATCATTGACTGCGCACTGCGGCTCGTCATTTGTACATATTCTTGCTGCCATGAACTCAGAGGGGAGCTTTTAAGCAAATCGGTAAATCCGATAATAGCATTCATGGGTGTACGGAATTCATGAGAGATATTGGTTAAAAACTTCTTTTTAAAATGTTCAAAATAGCGTTCAGCCGCACGTGCACGCTCGATAATCGAAACATCTCTAAAGACGACTCCGACTATGGGCTGATTATCTACAATAAATACTTCTGATTTAACCGCCACGTCGTAATCAGCCGCCTCGGAATGAATTTTTCCCCGATACTCTCCCGATTTTGAAAGAAGATACGGCAAATCCACCCCTTGTGGATCAAACCAAACATTAAGAGGAGCAATATCGCCTAAGTTTTCGATATTTAAAAGCTCTATCATCGCACCATTGCAACCGGCAATATCTCCGGCTAAATCGGTATAAATCATAGGATCAGAGTGCAAATGGGCGCATGAAGTAATCACCTCTAACACAGAGGCATATTTTTCTTCAAAACTTTTAGTGTAAAACATTTGTCCCCCTATACTTTGACATGTAAGTATTTTTGAAGTACGTATTCAAGTTTTTCACGGGTAAGCGGTTTAGAGAGATAATCATCCAATCCCCGACCTAAAATATATTCCCGATCACCCTCCATCGCCAATGCGGTCAACGCGATGATCGGCATGCGACCTACCTTTGAATACCTCTCTTCCGCTTTAATCTCCTGTGTTGCCAAAATACCGTCTTTGATCGGCATATCGATATCCATAAAGACAATATCAAACGTCGTCTCTCGACATGTTTCAACCGCTTCATCTCCATTCGAAACGGCCACAAC
>DLUI01000052.1:0-4731 GCA_002742695.1 Sulfuricurvum kujiense
ACGATCCCTCTAGACTGCCCTTCAATCGCATCCCCGATATCGCTGATCGATTGAACCAAAATACCGACATTGGCATTAATTTCCGACAATGATTTTTGGGTACGCTCAGCGAGTTTACGAACTTCATCGGCAACCACGGCGAATCCTCGTCCATGTTCCCCTGCCCGCGCCGCTTCGATAGCTGCATTAAGTGCGAGGAGGTTGGTTTGATCGGCGATATCTCCGATAACGGTAATAATCATTTTAATATCATCCGATTGTCGTATCACCTCTTGCGTTTTTTGAAGAACATCACCGACACTTTGGGTCATATTTTCAACTTCTTGCGAGGTTTTTTGAATCTCAAGTGCCTGTTTTTGAGAAGATTGGTCTAGCTCTTCCACATTCTCTTTTAAGCGCTGCGCACTCTCATCCATTGACGTTCCGTTTGCGAGGCTCGTACGGAGCATCGCGGCGATATCGTCACCCAACTGATTGACCAATTGCTCAATTTTTCCGCTGCTTTGATGAATACGCTGTGTAAAATCCAATTTACCGTACGATTCCACCACACGGGTGATCTCACGAATATCTTGCCCCACCATTTGACGCAATGATCCAAGCATACTGTTAAAGACTTCACGAAGCTCTCTAAGTTGAGCATTGGCAGGAGTTGAGACCAACGTCCGCTCTATAATCCCTTTAGAGACCTCTTCCGCGATACTGACGGCTTCATTCACCATCATCGAATCTTCTTTAATCCCATGTTCCAAAGCTTTTACATTATTATCGGCTTGAATTTGAAGCTGATTGCTTTTAATGAACTGATGGGAGGTCATCACAATGATATAAACGAGTCCTACAACCTGAGTCGCGAACAAGGCGATATGGGTCAATAAAATCCATATATCACAGCCGCTCGAAAAGACGATGACATCCAAACCGAACATCGTTGCATGGTTTAATTGAAGGACAAAAAAGAGAATGTGATGAAACGCTACCGCAACCGTTGCCAGTAAAATCGGGATGATATCTTTATAGATCGCTAAAAATGCCGCAATAACGAATAAACCGAAGTGCATTTCGATCATACCGAGCTGCTGTTGAATCATAATCATTGGGAAAATAGAGAGAGCGATCCCGATAACACTGCGTCCGATCAAGGTACCGCGAAATCCTAAATAGGCGACAACAATGAGTCCTAAGGCAAGTGCACCGTTAATCAATCCAAACTGATAGGTTGAATAGCGAATGGAAGTGATAAACGCAACACTTAAGAAAGAGAGTATCCCGATAATAAGCATAAATTTGTCGGCTTTGACAAAATCTGCCTTTAAGCGCTCTTTGATTTCTGGACTTAAAGAGGAGTCCTGTGCAGGAAAAAGGAAAGTGAGGTTCATCAGAAGGCTCCTATATCATTTAGAATTAAGTCACGATTATATGGGGAAGAGGTATAAATATAGAGCAATTCATACCCCTTCCCTTTTTTTTGAAGCAGATAGGCGTACGGCATATGTTCGGCTTCAACCCCTAAACGGGTATAAACCAAATTCAGCGTATGTACCATCTTTTGCAGCTCTGCTTCATTCGGAGCGTACGATTTAAACCCTTTATCGAAGTGTTCAGCCCAGCTTCGCACCGATAAAGGATCCATTTGGGGCGTCATATTGATAAACCACACCGCAGGAATGTGTTCAAACTCCCGCCGCTGTGCCTCATGGTAAATTTCAGCCAAATCATTCAATGCAGGTGTACAGACACGGGTACACCCGACATAGCCGAAATAGACCAATACCACATCCGCTGTTTCTCCCTTTAAAAAAGGGAAATCAACACCTCTGCGATCTTCGCTTCTTCCGGCTTGTTTCGGATCACTCAGAATCGGAAAAGCCAGACTAAGGATTATACCAAAAGCGGCAATAATCAAAAATATCCCAAAAAACGTCTTTATTCTTTGTTTCATCTACAAGACCCTACGTTTTTGTAAATATAACATTATTTCGGTCATACATTGGTCACACAATAGGTATATTGAGCTAAACTATCCGTTTTTCAAGGTTTTAAGCGCACTTTCCACATCATCCTGACGCATCAAAGACTCGCCGACCAAAAAGGCATCGACTCCCGCTTTGCTCAAATCTTCGAGTTGCCCGTGTTCATAGATACCGCTCTCGGCAACGATAATTTTTCCGTTGGGGATCAATGGAATAAGCTCATAAGAGAGATTCATATTCATCTCAAAGCTCTGGAGGTTACGGTGATTAATCCCGATAATGTCGGCACCCGCGTAGATTGCTTTGGTGAGCTCGGATTTATCGTGAATCTCAACAAGGGCTTCCATCCCAAGGTGACGGGTATAGTTCAACAGCTCTTTGAGTTCGTCCCTGCTGAGTGCCGCTGCGATGAGAAGGACAAAATCGGCTCCGTACACAAGCGCTTCTAGAAGCTGATATTTGGAGATAATGAAATCTTTGCGCAGAAGAGGAATACTTGTATAACGGCGAATCTCCGCGAGATAATCGAGGTTTCCTTGGAAAAAATGGGGTTCGGTAAGGATCGAAATAGCATTCGCTCCACCGCGCTCATACGCCTGTGCAATCGCTACGGGATCGAAATCTTCACGGATAACGCCACGCGAAGGAGAAGCTTTTTTTACTTCAGAAATAATGCGATACGGCTCTTCAAGGGTAGCGGTAAGATAAGGGCGTACGTCACGAGGAGCGCGGGCGTTAAAGGCTAATGAGCGGCCGAGCCACTCCATGCTGAACTTGGCTTCCCGTTCGATGAGATCTTCTTTGGTTTTTTTGATGATGTCGTCTAAAATCATTAATTTTTCTCCTTGGTTTTACATTTTTCAATCGCATTGAGATGATCTTTTACCTCTTGCTCATCACTGCCGATCATCGATTCAACCTGTTTAATCAGACGGAGTGCTTCGACACACTCGTTCAATTTATAATGTCCCCATGCAAGCGAATCGATGTAATAGGGCGAATCGGGCTGTTTTTCGAGAGCACGGCGGACATATCCCATCCCCTCAGTCACATTGAGATCATGATCGATCATAAGATACCCCAAATAATTGAGGTACAGAGGTTCTTGTAAATCAGTGTTGGCTCTTTTGAGCCCATCAACCACCTCAGAGATCAATGCAGGATCATTACGATTCGCCGCCCCTTCGTATTTGAAGACGGAACTTTGTGCCAAATAGAGCGGGTTGTCTTCCCGTTCATACAGTGTTTGGGCGAGGAGGGATGCTTTGTCAAATGCTTTAACTCTGACATACAAATCAAGCAAGGCAGGATCATTCATATGTGATTTTTCAAGCAATGCCGTCATTTTAGAGATATCTTGGCGGTACACATAGATTTTAAGTGCCTCTTCTGCGGCAGAAGGGTCTTTAAAACTATCATACGTCTGCTCATACATCTGCGCCGCATCTTCCAATGCACCTCTATCCGCATACAAGCTTCCCAACCGTTTGCCGATAACCTGAGAGTTGCCGTGTGTTCCGATATGCTCTTTTAAAAATGCTATCGCTTCGGATTTTTCATCCAGTTGCGCGTATTGAATCAGAGCTATCCGCTCCGCCGTCGTTTCGTCATAATTGAGTCCATACGATTTTTTGAGTGCCCCCACGGCTCCCGCATAGTCCCCGAGTTTTAAACGTGCTTCGGCATACAAAAGATAATCGGGTGATGTTTTACTTTTTTCACTCTGAAGAAAGGCTTTTTGCGATGCTTCGGCAAACTTTCCCTCTCTCAGCAAAATAATAATCTCAAATCGGTTGAGTATCTCATCTTGGGGATCTTTCGCAAGCGCTTCCGATGTTACTTTAGCGAGTGATTTTATGTCGTTGGATTGTTCCAGCATCCGTAAGGATTGATAAAGGTACTCTTTTTTTGAAGTCTGTTTGTAGAGTTCGCCAAAAAACTCAGAGGCTTGATGGTGTTTCTGACGCATCTGCGCATCCAGTGCATAGAGAGAAAAGGTATCTTCCAATACATTGCCGTTGTGGACACTTTTGGGCGCGGCACTTGTTACGGATACAGTTAAAATAATGGCATATAAATATTTAATCATGAATGATTCCAGGGCACTCCGCTTTGAGTTCATCGATACGGTGGCGAAAGTAATCCCAAAACGGAAAGGTTCGACACTGCAATGGACGGGCGGTGTAAATACTACACCCATTTTGTGAACGGTCAAAGAACACACAATCAAATGACCCCTTTACGATCTTCTCTTTGAGCGAAAACCGAAATCCCTCTTTACGCAAGAACGTACGACGAAACTCCCCCTCATCCATCTCCAGAAGTTTCGCAATCGCCGCTATCTCCGTGACAGAGACAAAAATATTTCCGCTCTCACCGGTGCAGCATTTCCCGCCGCACGTGGCACAGGCTGAGGGATTGAACGCATAAGTGAAACCTTCTTGTGTCATATAATCGGACATTTGATACTGTGCGCCTTTGCTTTGTCGTAAATTGCCTGCACTGCAGGGGTATATTGACCGTTTTCTTCCGTAATCAGCGGAGGCAATACGGTGAGAGCCGCTTTGCTGTTTCTTTTGACGTGGATCAGTACCAATATGCTGGGACGATCCACTTTAGAATGGACGAATTGTACCTCAACGACTCTTAATCCTCTACTCTCAAAAGCACTGCACAATTGGGCAAATTGACGGGCATCGTAACAGATTGCCGCTTCACCTGAGGATTTCAGAAGTTTCGATATTTTGGTGACAAACGC
>DLUI01000052.1:4874-9254 GCA_002742695.1 Sulfuricurvum kujiense
AGCAATATCGAATCACTGTTGTAACAATAGCCTCCGTCAGGTTGATAAAGGAGCATAGTTCAAACCCCTCTCTGTTCAGATTTATTCAATACCATCGCAAAATCTGCTAGCTCATCATCAAAAATCGCAAGAATAAAATGTATATCTTTTTCAATATCATTATAGTGATCTTTATTGATCACTTTTTCATAATGGAATACTCTGTTTCTAAAACGACGAATATGATCGAGTTTCTTGTAAATCTCTTCACGATCTAAAAATATCTCTTTTTTTTGAGGCATATTCGGGAAAATTTGTCGAAGATCTTTTGTTCTAAAATAGTTTTGATAAGGTTTTTGAAAAAGGCTAACCCAAAAACCAAAGTTCAACTCGGCAATAACCTTCTCTTTTGAATCTGTTTCTTTTCGCCCTTTAAGTGTATCATTGACCTCTTTAATCTTCTTTTGTGCCATATGGGTTAAAAATGTATTATCCGTATGCCAATCTTGCCCTATTTTGATTGTAAGGTACGTATCCAAGGCGTTGCGAAGGGCGATTTCCAAAATAGAAAGAGGAATATAGGCATCTTTGGAAATCAAAAGATTTTGTCGGTACTCCTCAAAATCGCTATAACTAGAAAGCCTGACTTCCGATATGTATTTTAATTTTAAGCTTTCTTTCACGCTATCTCATTTATAATTGTTTTGTAATTCCCCAGTAAGCCTATGGACTTGAGCCATAGCTTGGGGTGATGATTATTTTCTCTCATTTATAACTCCCCCCATAAAAACATTATCCAAAATAAAAGTCACCGATTTATAATTAGCTTCTGCACAATTAGCACTGATCGATTTTTTGAGGATTTTTGTGGTGAATGAGGTCATTTTTTATTCTTTTCAGAGTGCATCATAAGCATCAATTTTTGGTATATCTGTTACATTGTTTACTTTAAACTCATCGCCTTCAACTACTAAGATATAATCATTTTCAGTTTCATCATAAGTCATAGTTGCTGAAGTAATATTATAATTTGATACACTTTCTAATATTGCTATGTATTCATCTAATTTTATTGCATATGTATTGTAATTTCTTTCTTTATCAGAATGAAATAAAATCATATCTATTTCTTTGTAATTTTCTTTAAAAGTGTATGAAAAGGTATAAGAATGAACTAATTGATTCAAAATGTAATCCAATGTTCGGCTACATTTTTGTGGATTTTTTAAATCATAAAGTTCATCAATAAAAATCCAATTCATTCTATTAATATTTTTAATTGGTTTGAAACAATTCAGTATGATATTTTCTTTAAATATAGAGTTTGACAACTTTCCACTTTGGTAAAGTTTTCTAATAATATATGCTGTAATAAAAAATATTTTTTCCAGTTCAAATGATGTTTTTTCAGTTATTTTTTTTGTATTGATTTTTTTTAATAATTGAATATTTTTTTTAAGATCATTCTTCCAAAATGATGAATCAAGTATCATTTATAAATCTTCCTTTCCACTTCTAAAACACCCCAATCTTTCACCCTTTGGGATATAATTGCTTAATTATATCACTTCATATCAGGTTTAACTATGATTATCATCCCTGCCCGTCTCGCCTCAACCCGCTTTCCCGAAAAAGTTTTAGCCGATATCGGCGGTTTGCCGATGGTGATCCGTACCGCTAAACGGGTCGAGTCTATCGATCGCGTTGTCGTCGCGTGTGACGATGAAAAAATCCTCGAAATCTGCGCCGCGCACGGCGTCGAAGCACGTCTCACCTCGACAACGCACAAAAGCGGAACCGACCGTATCAACGAGTGCGCTCAGATTATCGACGTACCCGATGATGAACTGATCATCAACGTCCAAGCCGATGAGCCGTTTATCGAAACGGAGGTGCTTGAACTCCTGATTGAGCGTCTCAACACCCTCAAAGCGCAAAACGCTCCGTTCATCATGGGAAGCTGTTACAACGCGATCAATACCGAATCGGCACAAGATCCGAATTTGGTAAAAGTGATTACCGACGTCGATCATAACGCGATCTATTTCTCCCGCTCGCCTATCCCCTTTAACCGCAGCGGAGAAGCGAACTATTTCGGACATATCGGGATTTACGGCTTTACGAAAAAATCGCTACACGATTTCTGTGCATTGGGCGAAGCACCGCTGGAAGATATCGAAAAGCTCGAACAGCTCCGCGCCCTCTATCACGGTAAAAAAATCTCGATGGTCAAAGTAGCAAGTAGCGGATTTGGGATTGATACAGTGGAAGATTTGGAGAGAGCGAAAAAGATTTTCGGGGTTTAAATTTATCTCACAAACGGATTGAGCAATTTTGCTCCCGTTTTTTCGACATCTTTGATATTCCGCGTTACCAACGTCAAATCATGAACCATCGCAGTCGAAGCAATCAGGGAATCGACAACGGGCAACGAAACGGGTGCCGTAATCTCTCCCCATTTGAGTGCTATATCTGATGTAATCGGTAATACTCGATCTTGGAAGTTTTGAGTGAGAGTATCGAGCCATTTGTTAAGACTTTCGGCGGCTACCGGATTTTTTTCACGAAGCCTTTGTATCCCGTTTAAAATCTCCCCTAGCGTCAAAACGGAGACGTAACATTCCACTCCATCTACACCGCTAAACCACTCGATTACATTCGCATCGGCATTTTGTTTTTTCCGTAATTCGGACAAAACATTGGTATCGATCAGATAGCCCACAAACGACCTTCATTCGTATCGTTTGAGCGTTCAAACACTTTTTCGTCTACCTCTTGAGGCATACCGCAAAGCCATGATTTAAAATCATCACCGCTCTTTTCGTCTTCAAGGGGGATCATAATCACTTCTACGGCACGATGTTGAAGCTCTAAGGGGATAGTGAGTGTTTTGGGCATATCACGATATACAGTTCTAACAGCGGTCATATCATGACTCCTTCTCAATCAATTTAGTTTATTATACATCGGTTAGTCTGTAAATTATTTAAGTCAAAATTATTCGTGCTACACTGTTGCTACGCTCTGAGCGTACAATAATTGCATTGATTTATGCATTAAGGAGTAATTATGTCACTCATCGAAACCTTTACCGACTATGTTCTCAACCGCAAAAGTCTCAAAGAGTATGTGGAAGTTCGTAAAACAATCAACGAACGGGGCGAATTCAACGACGCAAAACTGATTCAAGCCGAAGAGAATCTGGAACGGCTCAAAAAAGAAGAGCCTGAAGTGTATGAGGGGATGTACGAAACATTAGCCAAAATTTATGCGCGTAATGCAGGGTTGTCGATCGAATACCCTATCGACTTTATCCGTCAAATCCTGAAAATGTACAAAACATCAATAACCCCTAAACAGGTGTATGAAGAGTATAAAAGAGTATTAGAACACTATCATCACGACGTTTAATGATTATACTCTTCTGCTTTTGATTTCGCTTTCTGAGCTGTGGATAAATCCCCTGAGTTTTTAAAAATTACGGAGGCTCGCAAGAGATAATCAGGGTCATTGTTCTCTTCGATATGGAGCATCCCTATCGCGTTCTCAAACTCTTTGCGATTGGCAAAGCACTCTGCTATCTCTATTTCATAGGCCTGCTTTGCATGAGATTTTATACTGTAATAGAGCCCTCTGCTGACAATATCTTCCCGCATCACTTTAGCCTCAGCATATTCAAAAGCGGCTTGGGTACAATTGCCTTCGTTCAAGTGGGTTTTTATCGTTTCTATTTTCGTATGATAAAGCCCCTGCATCTCTTTTGTCTCTCTTTTCTCAAACTCTGAATAAACCAGCAGCGCGGCTATAACCGTTATAGTAATCACACTAAACAGTATCAGAATAGGGAATTTAGACTTTTTAGGTGTTTGATTGTCGTCTATCATTTGTCCTCTCCTTTGAGTTGGAAAATGTAACAGATAGAATTATTGTAGCGTATATCTTTATAGAGAGAAGAAAATTTAAATAATGTAGCGATTAAAGAAGAAATCCCCGAAAATCGGGGAAGAAGATTTAGATATTGTCGCGGATACCGAGATCAGCAACCAATTTGTTGTAGCTTTCGCGGTTTGTACGTTTCAAATAACGCATCAAACGACGACGTTGACCAACCAATTTCAAAAGACCAAGACGTGATGAATGGTCTTTTTTGAAAATTTTCAAGTGCTCAGTAAGAGCAGCGATACGAGTTGAAAGAAGTGCGATTTGTACTTCGCTTGAACCGGTATCACCTTCAGTTCTTTGGTATTGTTTGATAATTTGCGTTTTGTTCGCCGTATCTAAAGCCATAATAGCCTCCTGATGGGTAGTTAATTTACTTGAAAGACGATTCGTTCAAGCAGGGTCGGAATTATAGCGGAATTTTTTCTATTTTACGCTAAATTTATCTAGCAGTAGCCTCTA
>DLUI01000042.1 GCA_002742695.1 Sulfuricurvum kujiense
CCTTACCAAATACGACGGGGATTCAAAAGGGGGCGTTGCTTTAGGTATCGCTTCTCAGATTCAAGTACCGCTTCGCTTTATCGGTGCGGGCGAGAAAATGGAAGATCTCGAAATTTTCCTCCCTGATCGTATCGTCAACCGTCTTATGGGATTGGGTGACATCGAAGGTCTTGCTGAGCGAACTGCATCGGTTATTGATGAAAAAAGAGCGAAAGCCCTTACCAAAAAGATCAAAAAAGGGGAGTTCAACTTTAACGACTTCCTAGAGCAGATGGAGAGCCTCAAAAAAATGGGGAGCATGAAATCCATTATGGGGATGATCCCCGGAATGGGCGGAATGGCCTCTGCGCTTAAAGATTTCGATTTGGAAAACTCTAGCCAGCTCAAACAGATCAAAGCCCTCGTTTCATCGATGACGGTGAAAGAGCGTGAAGACCCAGAACTCTTAAATAACAGCCGAAAAGCTCGTTTGGCAAAAGGGTGTGGTTTGGATATTATCGAAGTGAACCGTATTTTAAAACAATTTAAAAATGCCTCTAAAATGGCAAAACGATTCTCCGGTAAATCTGGTATGAAAGACCTTCAGAGCATGATGGGTCAGATGCAAGGTGCGCGGTTGCCGCGTTAACTTTGCCAAGCAAAATGTTAAGTACTGTACTCACGAATGAGTTTAGTACTTAGCATTTGAAGAAGCTTAGAGGTTTTTCTTTTACTTTTGTGGGTAAAACACTCTTCTAAACTTCTTGGTGCAAAACAACATTTAAAGGACACACAATGGCAACAGTCATCCGTTTAACCCGTATGGGTCGCAAAAAACAACCTTTCTACCGTATCGCGGTAACCGATAGTCGCAAACGTCGCGACGGCGGTTGGATCGAATTGATCGGGTACTATAACCCAATGACAGACCCTATCACTACCAAAGTAGATGAAGAGCGTCTTAACTACTGGTTGAGCGTTGGTGCTCAAATGTCAGACCGCGTTAAAAAAATTACCGGTAAATAATGATGGTTGCGGACTTCGTCGCAGGTTTTGCTAAGTTAATAGCGTCTTATCCCGAAGAGATTCGGGTAGAGTCTAATGAAGGCGACGAAGTGACCGAAATCGTTTTGTACGCTAATCAAGCGGATGTAGGCAAGCTAATCGGTAAAGAGGGCAAAATGATCGGTGCGATCAAAACTGTCATCTCCGGTTGCAAAGCCAAAGACGGAAAAAGTTACCGAATCAATGTCGAACCGCTTTCGTAATTCACCCCCTCAGGATTTACTCCATGTCGCCAC
The DNA here is from genome assembly GCA_002742695.1 of Sulfuricurvum kujiense. Classification (GTDB taxonomy): domain Bacteria; phylum Campylobacterota; class Campylobacteria; order Campylobacterales; family Sulfurimonadaceae; genus Sulfuricurvum; species Sulfuricurvum kujiense_A. Next base: position 1,281 of record DLUI01000042.1, read on the forward strand.
TTTGGGCCGAGTTGTCGGCTTAAAAGGGGATATGAAACTTAACCTCTCCACCGATTTCCCTGAACAATTCGCTCCTAATGCCTCATTCACCCTTGAAAACGGCAAAGAGATCACTCTCGTCTCTTATAATCCCGATCGTGAACTGGTTCATCTCAAAGGGATCGATTCTCCCGAAGCGGCCAAAGCCCTTACCAACGCAAAACTTTTCACCACTTTTGAAGCGACGCGTGAGCGTTGTAATCTGGGTGAGGGGGAGTTTTTCTGGTTTGATTTACTGGGTTCTAGTGTTATGGAGAGGGAGATCCTTTTGGGAAAAGTTCAAGAGATCGAACGTATCGGACCGTTGGATTATCTACTCGTGGCAACCGATAGCGCTTTGGTTGCCAAAGAGCTTCCTGCTACCTTTTTAATCCCTTATATCGATCGTTTTGTTTTAAACGCCGATGCAAAGGGTAAAATAATCACCGTAGAGGGCGGATTGGATCTGTTAGAGGCATCCTAATGCGCTTTACGTATGTAACGATTTTTGCCAATCTGATCGAAGGATATTTTCAAGACTCCATCCTCAAACGGGGTATCGAGTCAGGAAAATTTTCAGTCGATTATCTCAATCCCAGAGATTTTAGTACGTCAAAACATCATAAAGTGGACGATACCGCCGCAGGCGGCGGTGCAGGGATGCTAATGACGCCTCAACCGTTGTTTGATGCACTTTGCTCACTTCCTGAAGATTCTCACATCATTTTTGTGGCACCGGTGGGGAAACAATTTACCCAAAACGATGCCAAGCGTCTCGCAACAAAATCCCATGTGGTTTTTGTGAGCGGACGGTATGAGGGGATCGATGAGAGGGTGGTTGAACGCTTTGGTGATGAAGTGTTCAGTATCGGCGATTACGTCCTTACCGGAGGGGAACTCCCCTCTTTGGTGATGACCGATGCGATCGTCCGAAATATCGAAGGGGTACTCGGAAACAGCGAATCGTTGGAGTATGAGAGTTTCGAATCGCCACTGTTAGAAGCCCCTTCGTTTGGAAAGCCCCCTGTTTATGAGAATATGAGTGTTCCATCAGAATACTTAAAGGGAAATCACAGTAAAATTCGTGCACTAAAATCGTCTCTGTCTGAATGCAAAACAAAATACTTCAGACCGGAGCAGCTTCAAAAGCATAAAATAAGGACATCTTATGAAAAATAAGTACATTGCAAGTTTCGAGCAAGCACAAATCGCTAACAAAAACGTTCCTGAGTTCCGCGCGGGTGATACACTTCGTCTTGCTGTAACCATTACAGAGGGCGAAAAATCACGTGTTCAAAATTATGAAGGTATCTGTATCTCTATCCGTGGAGAAGGTACTGGTCGTACTATTACTGTACGTAAAATCGGTGCTAACGGTATCGGTATCGAGCGTGTATTCCCAATCTACAGCGACAGCCTCGAGAAAATCGAAGTTCTTCGCCGTGGACGTGTACGTCGTGCGAAATTGTTCTACCTTCGTGATCTTGCCGGTAAAGCAGCACGTATTAAAGAAATTCGTCGCAAATAATCCCCCTTGCCGCACTCTCTTGCGGCAAACTCATGACCTTCCCCATCAATCTTTTTTATTCGAACAAGCCTAAGCTTATTCCCCTTTTAATGCCCGTTCCATATCCCGTTTGAGACTTTTCTCTTTCAAATCATCCCGTTTATCGTAGAGCTTTTTCCCTTTAACAATAGCCACTTGCATTTTGGCGAGGTTTTTATCGTTAAAATAGATACTGAGAGGTACAAGGGTAAATCCCTCTTTCTCGACCGCTTTAAACATCTTCTCAATCTGTTTTTTGTGCAGGAGAAGTTTACGGCTTCCACGCTCTTCATGGGAGTAAAAATGGTGCGTTGTGTCGAGTACGCCGATATGGACGTTAAAGACAAACGCTTCGCCCCGAACGATTTTGATAAAGCCGTCTTTGAGGTTGACCCGTGCCGCACGGAGCGCTTTGACTTCGGACCCTTTGAGGACGAGTCCCGCTTCGAATTTCTCTTCGATGTAGTAGTCAAAAAAAGCTTTTTTATTGGTGGCTATATTTTCGCCCATAGTTATTGTTCCTTGATCCTAAAAAAACTGCTTCCGCTTCCCGAGAAAAACCACCCCTCTTTTTCTTGCAGCTCTGGATAACATCCTAAGGCGGCACTGTACAGATCGTTTGCCTCTTTTGAGTTAATGGTAGCCAATATCTCTAGTGAGGGGGTCGCTTCGAGTCGTGAAGCCTCTTCGGCTGTGATGGGGGCATAGCGGTGTTCACGGTAGTAGCGGTAGACCGCAGGGGTGCTGATTTGAAGTTTAGGGGTAGTTACTTCAAAATCAATCAACGGTTCATTGTAGGGTTCGACAATCTCACCGATGCCGCTGACATTGGCACTTTCATATCCGTAGACGAAGAAAGGGACATCTGCACCGACGGATGAGCCGATCCTTGCTAGCTCTTCGACACTTAGCCCCAATTCAAGCTCTTCATTGCACATCCGCAAAAAGGTTGCGGCATCGGAACTGCCCCCTCCGAGTCCTGCAAACGATGGGATCTGTTTCTCAACGCAAATCGCGTGATGTTCCATCCATTGTGAGAGGGTATCGGAGTGGGTAGCGGCGAGGAGATATTTGTACGCTTTGTAGATAGTATTGGAGTGGACCTCACAGTCGAAATTTCCCCGTATTTCAAATTCCGGGATCGATTTTGGCTCAAACCAAAGGGTATCAAAAAGGGTGTTGACGCGCATAAAGCGAGAGGTTAGAGTATGATACTCTCCCCGTATCCCGGTGATTTTGAGAAAAATATTGACTTTGGCGTAGGCACGATATCGGATCATAATTTTAGTTTTTGTGCAAGTTGTTGGAGAAGCGACGTGTCATGACCCAGCGATGCTTCTTTGTTTGAATCTTCGACGGCTCGAACCAATTCACTTCGCAAGACCCGAATGTTATGGGGTGCATCAATCCCGAGTTTGACCACCCCTTTTTCGATGGACACCACTTTGACGGTGATTGTATCGGCGATAATGATTGATTCTTCGGCTCTTCTGGAGAGAATCAGCATGCTTCAACCTTATTGAGAATATAACGGACACCCTCAGGGGCAATCTCCAGAATCGAGATCGTATCTCCGTTGTCGATCCAGTAGGTTCCATCCTCTTGAAGATCGAAATCTTCGCGCACCAGAGGTTGTCCTAAGAGGATCGTTTGTATTGTGCCATTATAGCGGTTTTTAGGGAGGGAGAGAGAGTTTTTAATGTCAAGTTCTCTTTCGTTTTCATACACAAATTGCCCCTCATTAAGTCTCTCAAGTGCACTAAGTGCGCCACTGACACCCAGCCCAGCCGCAATCATTTCCCCCAGAGAGCGGATATAAGTACCCTCGGATACGGTTGCTTCAAAGGTCACAAAAGGGTGACAATAGTGGATAAGGGTGAGATCATAAATACTCGAGGTGATTGCTCGCAAATCGACCTCTTTCCCTTCTCGGGCAAATTCATACGCTCTGCGCCCCTCTATCCGTTTCGCACTGTATTTGGGAGGGAGATAGGTAAGCTCCCCTTGCAGTGAGTGGAGGATGGATTGTAGTTGCTCGAGCGCGACAGGTTGTGTCTCCTCTATCGTTTCGATCTTCTCAATATCGAGGGTGGGAGAATAAGCCCCCAGCCATAGGGTTGCGCGGTATCGCTTGGGTGTTTTGTTGAGAAAACGGAACAATCGGCCGTGATTTCCGAACGCAATGATTAAGACCCCTTTGGCAAACGGATCAAGGGTTCCGGAATAGCCCGCTTTTTTGACTTTATAGCGGCGTTTGAGCTGACCTAAGAGTTGGTTAGAACTAATACCGGAGGGTTTATAGGCTACGAAAAGACGATTCATAGGCAATTAAAGCTTTTCGACGAAAGAGGCGAGAATATCCCGTTTGTTTCCGCCGAAATTGATGCTGAGTTTAAATTCGCGTCCCGCTTTGCTTACCCCCTCAACCCGTCCCGCTCCGAAGATTTTATGACGAACCAAATCCCCTTTTTTATACGAAGTATTTTTCTCCAAAATCAATGACCCTTCGCATAATCCCGCTTCGTTGATAAAGCGGCTTTTTTGAAGTTCGGTACGTCGTCCTTTGTAGAAACGGCTATTGACATTTGAGAGGGTAAGGTTGCTTTTGGCGCGGGTGATAGCGACGTACCCCAGACGTCTCTCCTCCTCAAGGTCACTGCCATCACCGATAAGCGGTAAAAATCCCTCTTCCAAACCGATGACGAAGAGGTGTTCGAACTCCAACCCTTTGGAAGCGTGGATGCTCATAATGTAGATGCTCTCCCCCTCTACCTGATCTTGTTCGCTCTGCAGTGTAATATCATTCAGAAACTCAGCGAGGGAGCTTTCGGGATTTTGTTTGACATAATCGCGAAAGAGTCCGTAAAATTCATCAATATTGGCGATTTTCTCCGCTTCATCGGGAAGACCTTTTAGGGTCTCTTTGATTTTGAAACGCTCTTCCAAAAGATCAATAAAACGGTAAATCGCCTCTTCCGAAACACGGCGAAGTTCGAGAATTTCGGCTACGAAATCACGCAACTCACCGGCACTTTTTTTACGTACCAGTGTTTCGAGTTCACTGTCACTGAGGGTAGAGATAAATTCAAACATGGATTTGCTGGCTTCAATAGAAGAGAGCTCTATTTTATCAATGGTCGCTTTTCCCAGACCCCGTTTGGGTTTGTTAATGATCCGCTTTAGAGAGAAATTATCATGAACATTGGTGATGACCCGTAGGTAGCTGATGAGATCTTTGATCTCGGCACGGTCATAGAAGCGCAAACCGCCGACGAGTTTATACGCAACACCGGCACGGTTCAGCCCCTCTTCGAGTGATCGGCTGAGGGCATTGATTCGGTACAGTACGGCGATTTCATTCGGACGAACCCCGCTAGTGATAAGCTCTTTAATGGACTTTGCAATCTTTTTGGACTCTTCACTCTCATCGTTCGAGGTGATCGTTTGAACGTCATCACCTCCCTCTTTGGTCGCGAGGAGGGTTTTTCCTAAACGGGAGCGGTTATGTTCTATCAGGGCGTTTGCGACGGTGAGGATTGGCTGAGTGGAACGGTAGTTGTGTTCGAGCTTGACCACCATAGCGTCGGCGAAATCTTGATCGAATTCAAGAATATTGCGCACATGCGCGCCGCGCCACCCGTAAATACTCTGATCATCGTCTCCGACGACACAGAGGTTGTTGTGGGTAGAGCAGAGCTTTTGGAGGAGTCTGAGCTGAAGTTCGTTGGTATCTTGATACTCATCGATCATAATGTATTGGTATTTTTCAGAGGTCTGAGTACAAAGATCGGGATTTTCGTCGAGCAGTTTAAAGGTTAGGCAGAGTAAATCGTCAAAATCGACGAGATTGTTTTTAAGAAGATAGGCTTCGTACTCTTCATAGATTTTCGCAATATGTTTGTAGTTGGTGAGTTCCGCTTGGGTATACGCTTCGGTCGGGTCAATGAGGGAGTTTTTGTAGCGAGAAATTTCACTTGCAATCAATGCGGTAGGAAGGTCGGCATTGATCTTTTTGATAATTTTCTTTTTATCATCAGTATCGATCACAACGAAATTATTGGCACGCCCCAGCAAATGGATATGAAATTTTAAAAACAGCAGACCGAATTTATGAAACGTGCATAACAGCGGAGGAAAAGAGTTTTGAGAGATCAATCCCATCGCCCTCTCGCGCATCTCTTTAGCCGCTTTGTTGGTAAAGGTGAGGGTGAGAGTATTGCCTGCGGGTATCCCAACATGATCGAGAAGATAAGCAAGACGAGTGGTAATAGTTTTGGTTTTTCCGCTTCCCGCACCTGCTAAAATGAGCAAAGGGCCGTCGATCCGTTCGACTGCACTGCGCTGTGCTTCATTGAGGTTTGAGAGAATTTGATCCATACCGTTATTGCCCTGTTTGTATTAATAGTTAAATTATTATAGCCCAACTTTTCTATTTTTTAAATTCCTTGAGGGTTTGGGCGGTAAACGTTATACCGAAACTCTTGCATTGGTTATAATAATGAGTTATAATACTGCTATTCATTCAGCTTATAGGAATTATTATGTTAAAAGATTTTGCCAAACTTATGACGTTTTTAACGGTGGTTCGGGAAAAAAGTTTTTCCAAAGCATCGGCAAAACTCGGTATTTCTCAACCTGCGGTAACACAGCAGATCAAATTTATCGAGGACTATCTCGATACTCGTGTTGTTGAACGCAAAAAGAACGGGATCAAACTCACGAAAGAGGGGGAAGATCTTTTCCGCATCGCGACTAAGTTAGAAAAAGCGATTCAGTCCAGCGAAAAAGAGCTTCTTAAAATTATCAGTAAAGAGTTTACGTTCATCGTCGGTGCATCGTACGCGATCGGGAACTATGTACTCCCTTCCTATATCGGTCAGCTCAAAGAGAAAATCAATAATGAGGTTCATATCCGCGTTGCATTTTCGGAAGATATTATTGATCAGTTGCTGGATAAAAAGATTGATATTGCCCTTATCGAATCACCGGTATTTAAAGACGGGTTGATCTACCGCGAGTGGGAAGAGGATGAATTGGTCGTATTCTCCAACCAACCGATTCCGAAACAGCTTCGTAAAGAAGATTTGTATAAATTCGACTGGATTTGCCGTGATGAGAACTCCCATACCCGTCGTCTTACTTCAGAAGTGTTTGAAGAGATCGGTGTTGAGTGTTCAAGCTTTAGCGTTATCGGTGTCGTTGCCAGCTCAACCGCGATCAAAGAGACGTTGATGCGTTCTCCTAAAGATGCGGTTCGCCCTGTCGTATCGGTTATCTCTCGTCACGTTATCAGTGATGAAGTGGAAGAGGGGAAATTGTTTGAAGCACGGATTAAAAATTTCAAAATCAAACGCAAGTTTTACATCGTTTACAGCAAAGAGCGTAAACACGATGCGTTTATCGACAACGTCGTTACTTATTTATTAGGGTTGAAGTTATAAACTTCACCCTTTACTTTTTCTTCAAAAACTTCTGATTTTCGGGATTCGCGAGCAGAGCGCTCATCGAATTTTGAACCCCTTCATGCTTTTCAATATTGATAATAGGGTGTTGTTCCTGCGGCAATGCCAAGTTCACAAACGCCGGTGTATCATCGATAATAATTTGAACGATCGATAGTAGCGGAACCGAGACAAAGCTCCCTATGTTTTCGTGGCCGAATCCTGCTTCAAATATCAAAGTATCGTTATCGATTCGTGCACTTTCAAACGTATAACCCGCTAGAAAAAAGAGTGTCATTGCCCGAAATTCATCGTTAAGATGTTTTGGGAGAGGGGGATCAAAGGTAACGTGGTCGATTTTACATAAAATGCCGAAATTCTGGTCGTTTTCGAACAGGTAAATAAGCATATCCCGAAGATGATTTTCCATCAAGCGAGAAAATGAAGAGCTTTTAATAATATCGAATAACATAACGGCAGACCTGTGTTGTATAAAATTAGATAATTATACCATTTTCGACTTCAATGAACCCTACCATCGCATTCATAAGGGCGACCTTGCTAGCTCGAGCAATATCATTGCGTGTCAGAGGGGCGAGTGCAAGAAATTTCTCATCGAGTAAACGCTCTCGTGTTGTCCCCTCCAATAGAGGAGATTCGGGAGTGAGCCATTTTCCTTCTATGAAGAGGGCAATGTTGGCGATGGTGGTATCAGTTAGATGATTATTTTTAACAATTAGAACATCATCACAATCTTTTCGCTGTTCAAATAAGGTAGTGAGTTGTTCGCGCTCTGAGTATTTAAGGGGATATTCGAGCGTATCACAAGTAAGCAGCTTAAGTGAACTCATTTTTTTGGGAGTATAGGGGTGATACTCGATGGTGTACCCGTTTGTATCATAGAGAAAGCGGCATCGGTAGAGTTCGTTGTCAGGAGGGACTATTAACGTTTGTAAATCATACTGTTGATGAATACCGAGCAAGTGAGACGATTTATTCAGTCGTTTTTGATGATAGGGGAGGTGTAGAGCTTCTCCCCCTTCGCAACGAATGGTTTCTAAAAGCATTTACGCTTCGAATAATGGGGTACTGAGGTAGCGTTCCGCCGTATCGCATAAAATGGTGACGATGGTTTTCCCTTTGTTCTCAGGGCGTGCCGCAACAAGTGCTGCGGCGTGAACGTTGGCTCCTGCAGAGATACCGACGAGAAGCCCTTCGGTTTTAGCGAGTGCTTTGGATGCGGCAATGGCCTCTTCATTACTGATTGTAATGATTTCATTGTAAAGGGTTGTGTTCAGAACATCGGGGATGAATCCGGCACCGATCCCCTGAATCTTATGAGGTCCCGGTTTTCCCCCTGAGAGGATGGCAGAGTCTTTGGGCTCCACCGCAATAATTTGGACATTCGGTAATACGGCTCGAAGTGCCTCTCCGGTTCCGGTAAGTGTTCCTCCCGTTCCGACGGCGGCAATAAAAATATCAACAGCTCCATCGGTATCGCGGAGAATTTCTTGTGCCGTCGTAATGCGGTGGATTTCGGGGTTAGCTGGATTGGCGAATTGCTGCAAAACGAGTGCGTTAGGATTGGAAGCGACCAATGTGTTGGCTTCATCAATAGCCCCTTTCATCCCTGATGCGGCAGGGGTGAGGACGAGGTTAGCTCCGAGAGCTTTGAGAAGGTTGCGTCGCTCGATCGACATCGACTCGGGCATTGTAAGGGTGAGATTAAGTCCTAATGCAGCGCAGATTGAGGCCAAAGCTATCCCCGTATTTCCACTGGTGGGTTCGATAATAAGGGTTTCAGAATTGATTTTCCCCTCTTTCATAGCACTTTGAATCATATTAAACCCGATACGGTCTTTAACGGAACTGGTAGGATTCATAAATTCGCATTTTCCCAAAATAGTAGCTCCGCTCGCAGTTGAGAGGCCGTTGAGCCGTACGAGCGGAGTATTGCCGATGAGTTCAGTGATATTTGCCGCGATATTCATGAAATGTACCCCTGTTTTTTAGCCATTATAATAGCAAAATTTGAAAAAGCCAATAATCCAAACTATTTTACTGTATTTAATGCGCTATTTAATTTGGAGTAGTGCAGATAAAACGGTATCCGATTCCAAGTTCGGTCTGAATGTAAAGCGGTGATGTTGTATTGGTTTCTATTTTCTTTCTCAGGGCATTAACGTAGGTTCGGAGGTACTGCATTTCATACTCATAGGCGATTCCCCACACCTCTTTTAGAATTTTTCCATGGGTTAAAACTTGATTACGGTGGAGGACAAAATATTTGAGTAAATTAAATTCGGTGGGTGTTAATTTTAGCGGTTGATCCCCTTTTAAGGCGGAAAAATTTTCGACATCGATCGTAATGTCATTGCATGTGATGAGCGAATCGGAAGAGTGATGCATCATAAATCGTCTTTGTGTCGAGCGAACCCGTGCGAGGAGCTCATTCGTTGAAAACGGTTTGGTCACATAATCATCGGCACCTGCATCGAGTGCGGCAATAATCTCTTCTTCATCACTACGGGCAGAAACAACGATAATAGGAATAGAGAGTAGGGCGCGAACCGTTTTTATGAGTTCTTTGCCGTCCCCATCCGGTAGTCCTAGATCGAGCAATATAATATCAGGATTGCGCGTTTGGATCTCTCGCAACGCATTTTGACGATCTTTGGCAAGTAGCGTTTTATGACCGAGCTGTTTAAAAGAGAGTTGGAGCAGTCGGCTGATTGCCTCATCATCTTCGACGATTAAAATTAATTGATGGGGTTTCATAGAGTATCCATTTTTAGAGATGCGGGGCGTTTTAAAATAGGGAGGGTCACTTCGATACGGATTCCGTGATCATCGTTGTACGCTCGAATAGTACCGTGATGTGCCCGTGTGATATCACGGCAGATTGACAATCCGAAACCGCTGCCCGATATATCTGCCGTGTTTCCGGCACGGTAAAACTTCTCAAAGAGATTAGCCAGTTCTGTAGGTTCAAGTGGAGGACATTCGTTGGAGAAGGAGATATGAAATGCATTAGGAGTTGTCGTGATAGAAATTTTAATCGGCTTTTCTTCATCCGAGTATTTCAGTGCATTGTCAATCAGATTAACAAAAAGGCGCATCAAAAGTCCGCTGTCACCGTAAAAGAGGGGAAGCTCAGAGCTGACATAGTAATCAATTCGCTCATGCAAGACATCTCTGCGAAATTCGCGCAAAGCGACGGTGAGGAGATCTTCCATATCACACCACCCATTTTTAAGCGGTGTTTGCGGATTTTTGAGACGGGCACTGTCGAGAAGACTGTTAATAAGACGGTTCATTTGACGGCTCGATTCGATAATCTGAGCAAGGGCTTGATAGCGTAATGCAGGATCAAGGGGGTGGGTTTCAACCACGAAGGTAGCATTTCCCATGATCGAAGAGAGAGGTGTTTTTAAATCATGCGAGAGGGTGTTGTAGAGGATCTCTTTGACACTGTTGGCATGGATTTTACGCGCTTGAAAGGTAATGGTATAGCCCACGATATAAAAGATAATGAAGCTCCAAATATAGATCATCTCATGGACGATGAAACTAAGTGTCGGTGGAGCGTAGAGGGCCAAAAGTGCAATAGAGGCGGTTGTTGTGATGAACGTCGCAATCCATTCTCCGCGTAAAGCGATAACGATAACCGGCAAAAGATGGATCAAAATGATATTGGTCATCTCAAGCTCCTGGCGAAATACCAAGGAAATTCCCGTGATCAGGAGAAAGAGGAAAAAGGTAACAATATAGTGCCGATACATATAAAAAAGTTGCATAGACGAATTGTAGTGCGGTTTAGGTGAAATTCAGCCAAACGTTCAAAAGAGAGAGTGTTTTTTTGATCCCATTTTGATATCGATTTCTCTAGAATTCGATTCATAAAACTTTGTTAATGAGGAAAAATATGAAAACGACTAAGATCAAAAAAATCTTGATAGCCAATCGCGGTGAGATCGCTTTACGGATTATCCGTGCTTGTAAAGAGCTAGGAATCAAAAGTGTCGTTGTTTTTTCTGAAGTGGATATGAACGGCGTATGGGTTCGTAAAGCGGATGAGTGCTACCCGATTATGGGCGATCCGATTGCTGCGTATCTTGATTATGAGCGTATTATCTCTTTGGCAAAAAAAGCCGATTGTGACGCGATCCATCCGGGATACGGGTTTTTATCGGAGAGTGCAGAATTCGCTCAGGCGTGTATCGATAACGGAATTATCTTCATCGGACCGAAGCCTGAACATATCGCCCTTTTCGGGGATAAAATGGCGTCTAAAGTGGCGATGAGAGCGGTAGGTGTTCCGATGCTTCCGGGTACGGATGAGCCGATCGATAATATCGATGATGCGGAAAAAATTGCTACGGGTATCGGATTCCCGATTATTATCAAAGCGGCATTCGGCGGCGGCGGACGCGGTATGCGTATCGTTGAGAAGGCATCTGATTTTAAAGAGATGTACGAGTCGGCAACCAAAGAGGCATTGCGTTTCTTTAGCCGAGGTGAAGTATTCATCGAAAAATATCTTAAAAATCCTCGCCACATTGAGATTCAAATTGTTGCCGATAAATACGGTAACGTTGTCCACCTCGGAGACCGTGACTGCTCGATCCAACGTCGCCACCAAAAAGTAATCGAGATTGCCCCTTCACCATTGTTGAATGAAGCAACTCGCCGTGAGTTGTACCGCATCTCGACCAAAGCGATGTTCAAACTGGGCTATGAGAGTGTCGGAACTATCGAATATCTGGTGGATCAAGATGACAATATCTACTTTATCGAAATGAACACCCGTGTTCAGGTAGAACATCCGGTTACCGAAGCGATCTCAGGGATCGATTTGATTCAGCGTATGATAGAGATTGCGGAGGGGGATCAGCTCAAATTCTTACAAGAAGAGATTAAATTCCGAGGGTACGCGATCGAATTTCGTATCAATGCGGAGAATCCGAAAATGGGCTTTGTCCCATCTCCGGGTCTTATCACCAATTACCTTGCACCGGGCGGTCCGGGAGTTCGTTTGGACTCTATGGCCTATACCAACTATCAAATTCCCTCAAACTACGATTCGATGATCGGAAAATTGATCGTTTCGGCGTTGACGTGGGAAGATGCTGTTCGTAAAGCACGACGTGCATTGGATGAGTTCTTGATCGAGGGGATTCCGACCAATATCGCCCTTCACCGCCAAATTGTCCGTGATGAACATTTCATCAAAGGGGAGCTCGATACGGGATATTTGGATACGAAACTAACCACCTTTAACCTTGAGGCGATCCACAATATGGACGATGAAGAGGCAAAAATGAAACAAATTCAATCGATCATCAACGTGATTAAAGCAAACAATATCACTGTTCGTCACTAATCATATCTAGAACAAAATTAAAAAGTAGGGAATAGGTAAATGGCAA
>DLUI01000112.1 GCA_002742695.1 Sulfuricurvum kujiense
CCCGTCCTATCGCCAACCTCAATGCCCTCCGTTTCGGGAATGTATTGAACAAAGACGATATCAGTGCTCATCAGCGCTATTTGGTCCGTGGCGTCGTATCGGGTATCGGCGGATACGGTAACTGTATGGGGGTTCCGACGATCGGCGGTGAGACGAGTTTTGATGAGTGCTATAACGGTAATATCCTCGTAAACGCCTTTACTCTCGGACTCGCTAAAAGCGATGAGATTTTCTACGGAAAAGCGGAGGGGATCGGTAATCCGGTTATCTATGTCGGATCTAAAACAGGGCGCGACGGTCTCGGCGGCGCGGTGATGAGTTCGGACAGCTTTACCGAAGCGTCTAAAGGGCTTCGTCCTACGGTACAAGTGGGTGACCCGTTTACCGAAAAACTCCTTCTCGAAGCGTGTTTGGAACTTTTCAAAACCGATTATGTCGTCGGGATTCAGGATATGGGTGCGGCGGGGCTAACGTCGAGCTCATTCGAGATGGCGGGACGCTCAGGCAGCGGGATGATTATGCACCTCGATAAGGTTCCTGCTCGTGAAGAGGGGATGATGCCTTATGAGTTTATGCTCTCCGAATCGCAAGAGCGTATGCTCATTTGTGCGCGTAAAGGGACAGAACAGGCAATCATCGATATCTTCGAAAAATGGGATCTCGATTGTGCGGTTATCGGTGAAGTAACGGCGACGGGGAATATGGAGCTTTTCTGGCACGGTGAAAAATGTGCGGAAGTTCCTGTCGATCCTGTGAGCGAAGAGGCTCCGATCTTGGATCGCCCTATGTCACGACCTGCGTACCTCGATGATATCGCAAAAGTTTCTTTGAATGATTTTGATGCGGTAGAAAACCAAGCGGCATTTGAAAAATTGATTAGCTCAATGGAAGTGGTCGATAAACATTGGATTTATCAGCAATACGATTCAATGGTACAAACCAATACGGTCAAAAAAGGGGGCGAACTCGATGCTTCCGTAATCCGTATCAAAGAGAACGGCGTAGCGTTGGCNNACCGACTGTCTTAACTACGGCAACCCTGAGAACCCTGAAGTAATGTGGCAGTTCGGCCAAGGGTGTTTGGGAATTAAAGAGGCGTGTTCAGAACTTAATACCCCTGTTATCGGCGGGAACGTATCGCTTTATAATGAAACCAACGGCAAGTCGGTATTCCCAACCCCATCGATCGCGATGGTCGGAGTGAATGAAGATCAAAACAAAGTATTGATGTCTGCGTTCCAAAAAGAGGGAAATGCATTGTATCTTGTCGGTGAAAGCCGCTCGGAATTCGGCGGATCACTTTACATGAAAGAGCTTTACAACGTCGTAGCGGGAACCATCCCAGCTATCGACTACGATAAAGAGCGTGCGTTATGGAACCTTGTGATCGAAGCGAATAAAAAAGGGCTTCTATCAGCGGCAAAAGATTGCAGCTCGGGTGGTGTCGCGATAGCACTCGCCAAAATGGCATGTGTAAGCGATAAAGGGGTACAAGCGACAATTTCTGTAACCGATTCTCGTGATATTTTTGCTGAAAGTATGTCTCGCGCCATTATCGAAGTCGCACCTGAAAACTGCGTTGCGTTTGAAGCGATGGTAGGGGCGTTAGCGTGTGCGAAAATTGGTAGCGTAGGTGGAAAAGTATTTGCGGTGAATGATGTGAAAATGGATCTTGCCGAGATGCAAAATGTTTATTACGGTACGTTCCAAAAAGTGATCGAGGGGGATCTTTAAGATCCCTTTGGGTTTTTACTCTTTCAATCTCTCAATTTTTGCGCCCAATAGGCGTAATTTTCCTTCTAAATCTTCATATCCGCGATCAAGGTGATAGATACGGTGGACATTTGTTGTCCCCTCTGCTGCCATAGCGGCAAGTACGAGTGCGCTCGAAGCGCGCAAGTCGGTTGCCATGACATCGGCACCTACAAGTTCACACGGCCCGATAACGGTGGCGGTGTGACCGCTGAGTTTGATCTCGGCTCCGAGACGTTGCAATTCACTGACATGCATAAAGCGGTTTTCGAATAATCGCTCTTCGATGGTGCTGGCTCCCTTTGCAATCGTAGCAAGAGCTAAAAATTGTGCTTGCATATCGGTCGGGAATGCCGGATACTCTTGGGTGATAATATCGACGTGTTTGAGTTCGGTAGCGGGATGAATCGTCATCGTATTTTCACCGCATTCGACGCGACATCCCATTTGCTCTAACTTTGCCGTAACGGCATCGAGGTGATCGGGACGTACACGCTCTAGCGTAATTGTAGAATTGGTGATAGCACCTGCACAGAGATAGGTTCCTGCTTCGATTCGGTCAGGGATAACTTCAAAATCAACCATTTCGATGGTTTTACCCCCCGTACCGATGATGGTAAGTTCAGGTGTTCCGATTCCGGTGATGTCGATACCGCTGTCGCGTAGGATTTCGCACAGTTGAACTACTTCGGGTTCTTTTGCACAGTTGACAAGGACGGTTTTACCGTGAGCCAATGCCGCCGCCATAACGATGTTAGCCGTTCCGGTAACGGTGATTTTATCGAAGATGATATGGGCACCTTTGAGACCTTCAGGGGCTACGGCGTGGACGTATCCGGCATGGATAGTAATTTCAGCACCCATTTGCTCCAACGCTTTTAGGTGAAGGTCGATTGGACGCTGACCGATGGCGCATCCACCCGGAAGAGAGACTTCACAATGTCCGAAACGGGCAAGGAGCGGTCCAAGGACGAGGATAGAGGCGCGCATCGTTTTAACGATATCGTAGTTTGCCATCGTGTGGTTAACGGTAGAGGTGTCTACATTGAGGACATGGTTCTCTAATGAACAGCTGGCACCGAGGTTTTGGAGAAGTTTTAGCAGGGTTTTAATATCGGCCACTTCAGGCATGTTGGTGACTTTTAGCGGATTATGGGCTAAAAGTGCCAAGGTAATAAGTGGCAATGCGGCATTTTTTGCGCCGGAGATGGTAACGGTACCGCTAAGTTTAGTCGGCCCTTGAATTCGTAAATAGTCCATTAAATTCCCACAAGTATAAAAGTTTGATATTATAAGTCAACATAGGTTAAAATTATCAAAATAGTGCGAGATTTGAAGGAGAAAATGTGAGTTCACCACTCGATCGTCTGAAAAACCTGACGGCACAGATATCCAGCTACGAGTTAGAACGCAAAAGTAACCTCAAATCACTCGAAGAGCTGTACCTAAAATTAGGGATTAATACCAAAGTCGGAGAGTTTGATGCGTTGTTTGAGTTTAAAGCGATTAACCTCTCGGGATTATCGCTAGGCGATGATGATTTAGGGGCCATTAAAGAGGGTAAATACGCGCAAATTATTGCGATTATCTACGATAAAGAGGCTAAAGTCAAAAATAAAAATATCTCACTGGCCTATTACGGACGTGCCGAAAAACTGAGTGCACCCTTGAAGAGAGATATTATCGCGTTTGTATTGGGATGGCGTTTTGAGAAAAGCTTCCGTACGTTAGAACACTATCATAATCTAATGGCAACACTTAAATCTTACCCGAGCGAGTAGAATGTGATTTTTCTCGATACGGAAACGACAGGGTTAGAGACAAAAGACAGAATCTGCGCTCTGGGGATTATTGAGGGGGAATCCACCCATTTCGAGTTGATCAATCCCGGTAAAAAAATCCCTCCCGCCGCTTCGGCGATCCATCAAATCACGAATGAGATGGTGAGTGATGCTCCCTCTTTTTCCCAATCTATCGGTGCCGAAAAACTTAAAATCCTCAATACTCCTGAAACTATTTTGGTGTCGCATAATGCCCCTTTTGAACTTGATATGCTCCAAAAAGAGGGAATTGCATGGCAGGGGAGTGTTATTGATACCCTTAAATGCTCCAAATCGCTGATGGATGATTTGGAGGGGTATAGTCTTCAATTTTTACGGTACGAGTTGAGACTGTATCGTGAAGAGAAGAGGGTGTTTCAAGAGCATGGAGTTGCACTCATCCCCCACCATGCTCTGAGTGACGCACTTCATACAAAAATGGTCTTGGAGTATCTTCTGGATTTGGCGGATATTGAGCGGTTGATAGAGATATCAAAAAGCCATGTCTTGCTGACACGGTTACCGTTCGGAAAGTATGCTAAAAAACGGATCGAGGAGATTGCCCTCAAAGACCCCGGATATCTAAAATGGATGGTGGAGAGTGTGATGGATATGGACGAGGATCTGCGCTACAGCATCGAGCACTATTTGCTTCGTGTGTAATTACTTAAACGCAACACCGCTATAGCGGTCATGCACCCATTCCGCAACGGCTTGACGCTCCTCTTCGGAAAGTTTTCCTTTTAACGAGGGCATAATCCCGAATTTCTCGATGGCCATCGGATGGCACATACTGTACTGGACGCTCGGGTTTTCGATGTAGTCTTTTATAAATGCGATAATAACACGCCGTTTGACATCGTCATCCTCGTCGCTGATAACGACATTTTCTTTGAGGCGATTGGAGACTTCGACCATCGGGGGAGCTTTGAGGGTGTGAAGGACTCTCATCACCTCTTTTTTCTCCATTATTTCGACATGGCATTGCATGCAGTGTTTTTGGTAGACGCTGTACCCCTCGGCTCCGTATAGCCCAAATGTCGTAAAAAGCAGTGTGATGAGTTTGTTCATGTAGTTGTTCCGTTTTGTGTTGCGATTAATGTGCCGAAGTGTAACGAATTAGGGGAACTCTTATTCTTGACCTAAATCAAGAATAGCTAATGAATTTCATCTTATCTCCATCGCTGATCGATTTATTGTAATCGATCCATTGAGTGAAGCAGCTCTTCCATTTTATCATCCACACTTCCCACATACGTAGTCAGATCCATCATCTCATCCATATTTTTATTCAATGAGTCGCTGTTGTCATTGATCGCTTGGATCAGAATGTTGATCGTAGCGGTCGTTTCAGCAAGACTTTTTTGGGTACGTTCGGCGAGTTTGCGTACTTCATCGGCAACGACGGCGAATCCGCGTCCGTGTTCACCTGCGCGTGCCGCTTCGATCGCCGCATTGAGGGCGAGAAGATTGGTCTGATCTGCGATGTCTCCGATAGTGGTCAAAATCTGTTTGGTCTCTTGGGCGTTGCCGGCAAGGGTTTGGAGGTTGTCGGAGAGTTCATGCTCCTTGTGTGCTACTTGCTGAATCCGCTCTACGGTGGTGTTGATCATTCCGTTAAGTTCGATAAACTCTTTTGAGCGGAGGCTTTCGATCGTATTTTTAAGCTGTTGGGTATTGTTGTTCAGTACCTCTTTGGCGTCGTTGTTTTGCTGCTCCATTGATTGCAATGCCATACCCAATGCATTGATTTTTTCGAGCATTTGAGCCATTTTTCCTTCGACATTGACATTCGCACGGGTAGAAAATTTCCCTTCGCTCAGAGATTCTAGAACTTTGATCGCCTGATCTAGATTTTTTTCTGTTGAATCGAGCATCCCATTCATTGTTTTACGAAGCAGATGGATGTGAGGGGATTTGGAATCGCTGGTGACACGGCACATAAAGTGTCCACGACTTACTTTATCGGCGAGGAGAACCATCTCTCCGGCTACTTTGATATCCTGTTCCAAGATAGCTTCATGGGTTGATGCAAGACGGTTCAGTTTTTCTTCGATACTGTTCGCTTCTGCAGGGATATCTTTTAACTGATTGCGTTTAAACTGAATCAGCTCTTGGAAATCGATTAAGTGCTGAGTGAACGTCTCAGACCCGGAAGTCGAAGCGGTGCTGAGGGCTATCGCGGTTCCCATAAGGAGTATGATCATTCCCGATGTGATCCAGACGGAACTTACGGTAATCGCGAGTACCAAACCTAAAATACCTAATACGGATAAAATAACTATTTTTGTCATGTTGTTCATTGTTGCATCGCCCTTTGGTTATCGCATAGTTTTATAGAGTTCTTCTGCCGCTTTGATCTCAGCAGGTGAAGCTTTTCGTCGGCATGACATATAGCCGCCTTCGCCGTCTCCGCAGGCGATATTTGGATAGACGGTGGCAAATACCCAGTAAAAACCGCCGTTTTTGGTGGCATTTTTGACATACCCTTTCCATACTTTTCCGGTTTTAACGGTGTCCCATAAATCTCTAAACGCGGCATGGGGCATATCACGGTGTCGGACGATATTATGAGGCTGTCCGATCAGCTCTTCGAGGGTATATCCCGCTATCTTGCAAAAATCTTCGTTGGCAAAAAGAATTTTCCCTTTTGAATCGGTTTGTGATACCAAAAAATCGGTATCTTTTAGTATGTGTTCCATTCATATTCCTTCGTATATTACAAACCATTATCGATGTCATTTCGTACAGTTTTAGAGGTAACTGATAGTGATATAAGATAAAAAATATCCTAATTGTTCTCAGGATAGTATAGTAGCTGTGCAGGGTTATTTTTCGGTTATTTTAGGAAGGGAAGCGGTTAAGATGCAATGCATATTTTATACCCCAGATTTTTAGCGGTTACGATCGTCTCTTCTCCGATTTTAGAGCGTAATCTTTTGATGAGCGTTTTAACACTGCTCTCAGAAACAATCTCCCCATCCCATAAAAAAGATTCAATCTGGGTTTTGCTGAGGATCGATTGTTTATTTTTGATGAGTAATGAGAGGAGTTCAAACTCTTTTTTGGTGAGTAAAATCATTTCCCCCTCTTTACTAACGACTCTATGAGCTAAATCAACGACAACACCGCTATCGAGATGATAGAGATATTTGGCCACTTGCTGTTCGTACACTATCGCCTCTTTTTTCTTGAACAGCTCTTGGCACAACTGCAGAACGTGGCCAATTTGGATCGGTTTGACCAAATATTCGGTGATATTTAACGGGATAATTCGCAGAAGGGTTTTTGAGTCGGTATGTGCCGACATAAAAATAACCGGCAGATTAACATCCAATTCTCTCAGTTGTTTGACAAAATCAGCACCGTCTTGATGGGGCATACGCATATCGGTGAGGATAATGTCGATTTTGTGTGAGAGTGCTTTTTCATACGCTTCAGAGCCGTTAACGGCGGTAAGTACATTTTTAAAGTACCGTTTGAGAATATTAACAAGAGAATTCAATGCGATAGGGTCATCTTCGGCGATGAGAATAGAATATTTTTTAAAGTCATTATAGTTTTCCACTTACTTTTCCCCTTTTGCCGCTGATTCTGCGCCAATTATAGCCATTTATACTCTGATAAAAAGATTAAAAGCGCGGCAGAGTAAGGGTAAAGGTACAGACTCCCTCTTTGTTGCGCGGCTGGAGGATGAGGTCTCCTTTTAACTGGCGTTTGGCGAGGGTGTGTGCAATGGTCAGCCCCAGCCCTGTCCCCATCTCTTTGGTCGTGTAATAGGGTTCAAAAATCCGTTTTGCGGTGGGTGTATTGATCCCTCCCGCTTTGTCGCTGACATCGATACGAAGTGACTCTTTATAGGCATGGAGGGTAAGTGTGATTGTCGGGTCGCACGTGGATTGCTCCAGAGCCTCTTTTGCGTTGGTAATCAAAGAGAGGAGAATTTGTTTAATCAGTGCGGGAGAGCTGTTGAGATTAAATCTCTCCGGTTCTGACTCGTCTTGGCATGAATGCAATACTTCTCGCCCTTTAGAACATACTGTTTCCAGTGTGATTCCATGTGTATTGAGTTGGGTTTGAAAAAGGGTGCGAATCTCAGTGACGATTTCGATCAGATTACACGGTTCTTCTTTTTTTTCATCGACACAAAAGTTTCGAAAGGCATCGATAGTCTGTGACATAAACTGCAACTGATCCATAACCCCTTTTTCAGATACGCTCAAATACTCTTTGTCAAGCTCGTGATGGTTGAAGGCACTGACCAAATCTTGCATAATAAGACCTATCGAGTTGAGCGGTTGGCGCCATTGGTGAGCAATAGCACCGAGCATATCTCCCATCGCATCGAGTTTTGCCTGATGCGCAAGCATCACTTTGTTTTTTGTACTTTCAACTTCGAAACGGTGAAGATTGAACCGAATAATCCCGATGAGAGGAACCACTACAAGCGTCAGTGCTAAAAAGATAATGACTCCGAACTGGAGAAGCCTCCGGATCAAAATGTCATTGGGGGAGATTTTAGGTTGATAAAGGGCTAATAATTTTTGACCGTAGAGATCGAGGGAGAAAGCGACGGTATCCTCATTGATCCAGCGATGTTCCCCTTTCTTTAGGAGAGAAAAATGTGACTCAGAGAGACCGAAGTACTCATCTGCACGTTGTGCAGGAGAACGGTATCTCGACCATGCCCAAGAGGGTTCGGGGTGAATTAAAAAGTAGCCCTCATGATCAATCAGAAAAAAGGTTGAGACGTTATCGCTTTTGAGGTGTTCTATCCACTCTTGCATATAATAGTTGATCACGATGATTCCGATTTTTATACCGTCCTTATAGACCGCTATTCCGGCTCGAAGAGTAGGGTTGAAGGGAATATCGAGCCTTCCGTATTCCATGTTAAGATCCAACTTAGAAAAATCAATGACATTTTCTGAGAGTGCGGCAAATTGTCGGAAATAGTAGCGATTGCCTTTATTCTGGAGTTTATCAGCTGAGATTTGACGGATACTCCCATCACGAAGACGATCGAATCGAATCTTTTCATCTCCCTTTAAATCGATAAATCGTATCTGCATAATGTGGGTATCAGCTTTGAGAAAATGGTAAAAGAGAGACGGATCGGGCTTTTCGGAAAGAGACCGTAGAATTTGAGATTGTGTTTGTTGAAATTCATCGATACGGGACTGATTTATCGTATGTTGCTGAGATAGTCGTGCCAGTGCACGAGATTGGATATCGCTATGAATAATCCATACTCCTGAAGCCATGACCAAGATGGAGAGCGCTATTCCGATCCATAGATTAATCCAAACGAGATTGAATCTGTTCTTTGTGTAAATTTTTTTCATTGTGTATAACTTTATAGTAGCATAAGCTTTATTCGGCACCATTTTAACGCAATTCAAGAGAGGAGTGTGCTAAAATACCTTTCTTTAAAATAAACGGATATTGTGTACAAGGTAAACGGCGTGAAAGTAGCTATTCAGTGTGATTCTCCATTGTTGCAGCGTTCCTTGGAACTTTTTTTGGAAGGTCACTTGAGCTCTCTGCGTCAGTGCGACATTCTGATCCGTGATAAAAATATTCGTGACGACCAATATCCTACCTTTGTGGTCGGTGTAGAAACATCCTCTGATTTGATTAAGCCGTTTTCAAAAGCGCAATTACTTCACGCACTGAATCAAAAATTTGAATCTGAACGCTATCCCCCTGTCGTGATTGAAGAGGAAAGTTTTCCTGCCAGTGAAGAGGGGGTAAGTTTTGATATTTTAGAGCGTCATATTGATAAACTTACACGCGAATACAAAGATAACATTCTCAAAGCGATACGGGCATTCTATGAAAAATAACCCCACCATTACCAAAAAAATTATTGCCGGAAAATACAAAGGCAAAACTCTCAAACTCCCCTCGAAAGAGACGACCCGCAGTTCCAAAGGGATTGTATTGGAGTCGTTTTTCAATACGTTGCAGTTTGATATCATTGATGCTGTTTTGGTAGAGGTTTTCTCTGGAAGCGGGTCTATCGGGCTTGAAGCCCTTAGTCGCGGAGCCAAAAAGATTATTTTTATGGAAAAAGACCGTGATGCGATACGAACGCTCCGTGAGAATATCGCCCAAACCGATCCATCGGCCTGCGAAATTGTCGAAGGGGATAGTTTTAGTAACATGGCTCACGTAAAAAAGCGTCTTGCCTCGTTGGGCGAGAGTGCTTTTATCTACGTTGATCCCCCTTTTTCAATCCGTGAGGGGATGGAAGAGATTTACGATAAAACGGTTGATATGATCGCATCCCTTCCCCTTGAAATGGCGACTTTGATTATTATCGAGCACATGAGTACCCTCGAATTGCCCGATGCTATCGGTCACTTTAATCGTCTAAAATCCAAACGTTTCGGAAAAACTTCACTAACCTACTATGCATAACCCAGTTTTGGAATAGCCTTTGCTTTATCCTTTGGAATAAAAGGATGGG
>DLUI01000119.1 GCA_002742695.1 Sulfuricurvum kujiense
AGATTTGGAAGAAACATATTGCGGCAGATCGCATTATGCGGTTGGGAGACAAAGACAATTTTTGGCAGATGGGAGATACCGGACCGTGCGGACCGTGTTCGGAAATCTTCGTCGATCAGGGTGCGGAACATTTTAACGGCCCAGAGGATTATATGGGGGGAGACGGGGATCGTTTCCTCGAAATTTGGAACCTCGTATTTATGCAGTATGAGCGTAACGCCAAAGGTGAATTAAAACCTCTTCCGAAACCGTCTATCGATACGGGGATGGGGCTGGAACGTGCGACTGCCGTACTCGAAGGGGCTTTGAGCAACTACGATTCGACCCTTTTTATGCCGATTATCCGTCGTGTTGAAGCTCTTATCGGTAAACCCTATACCTATGCAAGCGGTGCGTCGTACCGTGTTATCGCCGATCATATCCGTACGGTGACGTTCCTCCTCTCTCAGGGAACGAATTTCTCGAATGAAGGGCGCGGATACGTTCTTCGCCGTATTCTTCGCCGTGCGGTTCGTCACGGATACTTGCTCGGATTTACCAAACCGTTTATGTTTGAAGTAGCGGGAACCGTAGCGGAATTGATGGGGAAACAATACCCCTACATCGTCGAAAAACTAAACGTAGTCAAAGAGCAAATCATGCTTGAAGAGGAGCGTTTTTTCAAAACGATCGCTTCGGGGATCGAACTCTTTAACGAAGAGTTGAAAAACACCAAAGAGACCTTCAGCGGCGAAGTGGCGTTTAAACTTTACGATACCTTCGGATTCCCTCTCGATTTGACCGAAGATATGTTGAGGGAGAAACATCTTTCCCTCGATGTAGAGACGTTTGAGACATTAATGTCAGAGCAACGCAAACGGGCGAAAGCGGCCTGGAAAGGTTCGGGCGATGCGCACGTCGAGGGAGATTTTAAAACCCTCCTTGAGACGTTCGGCGTTAATACCTTTATCGGGTATGCCTACACGAAAGCTCCCGTTAAAATCCAAGCCCTTTTGGGTGAAAATTTCGAGCGGGTTGAACAGCTTCATGCCCATCAGCGCGGTTGGGTCCTTCTCGAAGAGACACCGTTTTATGCAGAGAGCGGCGGACAATCGGGAGATACCGGAACTCTGGGGGATAAAGCGACCGTTACGGAGACGAAAAAGTTTCACGGCTTGAACCTCTCCCATATCGAGACGAAAGCAACTCTTAGCATCGGTGAGACTATCGAAGCGGTTGTTGACCCTGAGCGTAACGAGATCGCGAAACACCATTCGGCAACCCACTTGCTCCATGCCGCGTTGTATGAACTTTTGGGGGAACATATTTCCCAAGCGGGTTCATTGGTCGAGCATAACCGTCTCCGTTTCGACTTCTCACACCCTAAAGCGATGTCTCATGAAGAGATCGCTCTCGTCGAAGAGAGAGTGAACTACCATATCTTCCATGCGCTGGAGGGGATGACTCGTGAAATGAGTATCGACGAAGCGAAAAAAAGCGGAGCCAAAGCGCAGTTCGGTGAAAAATACGGCGATACAGTACGTGTTGTTAATTTTGGAATGGCTTCGGTTGAGTTTTGCGGCGGTATCCACGTCGATAATACGGCAACCATCGGAACGTTTGTCATCGTAAAAGAGAGCGGAGTCAGTGCGGGAGTTCGACGTATCGAAGCGGTGTGCGGTAATGCCGCCTATAATCTCTTTAAACAACAGCGTCACCTTCTCGAAGAGGTGGAAGCATCGGTTAAAAACCGCGATGTATTGGCGGGGATTGAACGTCTTAAAGAGCAGGTGAAAACCCTAAAAACTGAAATGAGCACATTGGCGTCGAGTGCTAAAGAAGAACTTGCCGTTACGATGATGGGGAACACGGCGGTTGTCGTAGCCGAACTTACAGCGGGCGATATCAAAGAGCGTATCGATGAGCTTAAAAATCAGCACGATTCGGTTGCGGTGATTTTGTTCCAAATCAAAGAGGATAAAGTGCTCCTCGCGGCGGGTGCTAAAAATACGACTGTCAAAGCGGGGGATTGGATCAAAGCAATCGCACCTATCCTCGGCGGCGGCGGCGGCGGACGTCCGGACTTCGCCCAAGCGGGTGGAAAAGACGCTTCGAAACTCACTGAGGCCAAAGAGGCGGCATTGGCGTATGTCACGAAGGAATTGGCGGTATGAAAGAGTTCCTCGTGGAGACTTTTGCCCATCATCGTACTCTCATCGTTTTTTTACACGTCATCAGTGCCGTCATTTGGGTCGGTGGGATGATCGCTATCCGATTTGCAACACACCAGTCACTCGCACTCATTAGCGATCCAAAACTCCGTTTAGAGCGTGCGGCGCATACGCTGAAACGTCTTTTCACTATCGTAATGCCGTTTGTAATCCTCCTTATTATTACAGCGGTTTTAATGGCGGTCGGTCTCGGATTCCGCGCAGCGGCGATGGACCCTATGGGTAATGTCATCGATGAGTATGCGATGAGTATCTATAACACCGTTCATATCAAAGAGGCGATTTGGTTGATTATGGCCTTGAATTTGGGGGCTATGATGTGGCGCAGAGCAAAAGCGGAAAAAGCGCTTAAAGAGGGGAATCTCGAAAAAGCCAAAGAGATGCTTGGCCTTATCGCAAAATATATGGTTCCGGTCAATATTGCGCTGGGTGTTATCGCTATTTTTATCGGTGTGGTACTCCGAAACGCCTATTAAGCCATGATACGCCTAGCGTCCTCCTCCATCACCCGCGCCGAACTTCTCAAAGCGGCGGGTATCCCTTTTATCCAACAATCCATCGATTTCGATGAAGATTCCATTATTGCAACGTCCCCTAAAAATTTTGTTTACCAAGCGACACTCGGAAAATACAAAGTCAATTTGGAAAAATTCGGCTGCAGCGATTATCCCCTTTTGGTTGCTGATACCGTGGTTACGGCACAAGGGAAGATTTTACGCAAAGCGAAAGACGAAGCCGATGCAAGGATGATTTTAGAAACCCAAAGCGGCTCGGAAGTGGCTATTATTACTTGTATGATTTACAAGACTCCTCGCTTGGAATTAATAGATATCTCGTCGACGCACTATTTTTTCGACCAATTTGATCCACAAGAGGTTGAAAATTATCTCCGAAGCGGCGATTGGCGTGGTAAAGCAGGTGCGTGCATGGTAGAGGGGTTTTGCAAACCTTACATTCGCGAAGTGCGCGGTTACGAGAGCACTGCCATGGGGCTTTGTGTTGAAATTCTCCAACCTTTTCTATAGGAGGCTGCTATGAGATTTAGAGTTATCGTATTGATCGGATTATTGTTTGTCGGATGTGCAACGACACCGGTAACAAACCGTACACAGTTCATGATGATTTCGCCCGACCAAGAGATGGCTTTAGGAGTCAGTGAAGCACAAAAAGTGGTACAAAGCTCTAAAATAAGTACCGATAAAGTGCTTCAAGAGCGAATTAAACGGATCGGCCAGCGTATTGCGGCAGTGAGCGGGCGAAGCGATTTTGCATGGGAGTTTACGGTGATCGATGACGCAACTCCTAATGCCTTTTGTTTGCCGGGGGGGAAAGTCTTTTTTTACACGGGGATTTTGAAAATTACCGAAAATGAGGATCAGATCGCTACGGTGATGGGGCATGAGATTGCCCATGCCCTCGCACGTCACGGGGCAGAGAGGATGTCGATGCAAACGGTCAGTAATCTGGGTGCTCAGGTTTTAGCCGCGGCATTAAATGTCCCTCCGGAGTATCAAAACCTTTATGCGCAGGCGTACGGTATAACATCACAAGTCGGTCTTATTCTCCCATACAGCCGAAAGTTTGAGCATGAAGCGGATCAAATAGGTATTTATTTGATGTGGAGGGCGGGATATAACGCGTCACAAGCCCTCAAATTTTGGGAAAATATGGGACGTTTGTCGAAAGATTCCAAAAAAACACCTCCATTTTTATCAACTCATCCTGCCGATGATGAACGGATTCGAGAGATTCGTAACTACATAGCACAGCTCCCCTCTCAGCGATGAATAATCCCTACTCAAGCGAGTTAAACGCACTAAAGCGCTCAGGTCGCTATCGTGAGCGCCGTATTCGTGATGATTCTCTGCTCGATGCTGCATCGAACGATTATTTGGGACTGGCGCATAATAAAGAACTTCATAGGAGGGCGTGCGAGACACTTACGCTCTATAGCGACCATGCCCCCAAAGCCTCGATGCTGGTCAACGGCTACCATCCAATCCATGCCGCCTTTGAAGAGGCATTGTGTCGCGCCAACGGATTTGAGGCGGGGATTGTGATGGGAAGCGGATTTAACGCCAACATCGGTCTTATTGAAGCCCTTGTCCGTAAGGGGGATGTTCTTCTGATGGATGAGGAGTATCACGCCAGCGGTGTTGCAGGCTCACGTATGTGTGAGGGGGAGGTGATTTTTTTCCCCCATAATGATCCATTCGCTTTGAAAACAGAGCTTGAACGGGCGCAGGGGAAACGGGTTATTGTCGCGGTAGAGGGGATATACTCAATGGGGGGCGATCTTGTTCCTCGAGAGATTATCGAACTTGCCATAGAGCATGAGGCGATTTTGATTTTGGATGAAGCCCATAGCAGCGGTGTGATCGGTGAGCATTTGATGGGGATTCTTGATTATTATGGTATTGCGCCGACTTCGCTGATGATTAAAATGGGGACGCTGGGGAAAGCGTACGGGAGTTTCGGTGCGTATGTCCTCTCTTCTACCCATATCAGCGAGTATTTGATCAATCGTGCTAAAAATGTGATCTATGCCACCGCACCGTCGCTGTACGATACGGCACTAGCCCATTACGCATTGATTTATATACAAACCCATGCGATAGGGTTGCGTGAAGAGATAGCGGCACGGCAGAAAATCGTGAAAGAGATACTGGGAATCACGTGTGCGGGATTGATTGTTCCGATAGAAATCGGGGATAATCGCGAAGTGATGCGGTTGCAAGAGCAGCTTAAAAATGAGATGGGAATCCATGTCGGAGCGATTCGCCAGCCGACGGTGAAAAAAGCGATCCTCCGTCTTATTGCACGGTTGGATATCGAGAGGGCAGTTCTAGCTCAGGCGTGTGAGCGTTTAACACAGATTTGGGTAAAATAGTACTATGAATACGATTCATATCGATCGGCTCAAAATCGCCCTTGGAGATAGAGTGCTGGTGGATATCTCTTTTGATATTCGTCGTTCATTGGCATTGGTCGGACAAAGCGGAAGCGGTAAATCGTTGACACTCAAAGCCCTTTTGGGACTTTTGGAGCCATCATTAGAGATTAGTATCGAGAAACGATCCGATTTTGAGTGGAAGCGGGGGGTATCCCTCTCGTTAGTTCCTCAAAATCCGTTTACGGCACTCTCCCCGCTTACACGGATTAAAGACCAAATGTTTTTAACGCGTGAGAGACAAAGTGAACTGTTTGCTCTGTTGGGTTTGGAAGAATCGCTTTTGGAACGGTTTCCCCCTGAACTCTCAGGTGGACAGCTTCAGAGGGTTGTAGTGGCGATCGCTTTAGGATCAAACCCGAAGCTTTTGTTGCTCGATGAGCCGACTACGGCACTTGATCCTGAGTCAAAAGAGGCTATGATTGCGTTGTTAAAAACATTGCAGGAGAGAATGGGCTTTTCCATGTTGTTTGTTACGCATGATATGAGTGTGGCATCGGCATTATGTGAAGATATTTGTATCCTCCGTGAGGGTCGTGTGATCGAAGCGGGAAAAACCACGGATGTAATTACTCACCCCAAAGAGGGGTACACTCAAGCGCTGATAGACGCTGAATTTAAAACCAGAGGATTTAGAAATTGATCAACTCCTATGACGAAGTACCGCTACGGACAAAAATGAGAAAATATATGCTCATAGGGCTCGGAATTATCGTGATGATTCCCGTCGTTTTTTTAGGGTACCTTATTTATTCTTTCGAGTATGAAACACAAAAACTGATCAAATATCAGCCCCGTTTGACAACGGAGGTCTACGATCGTAACGGGAATAAAATTGCCAACCTTTTTAGTGACGAGCACCGATATTACGTCTCGTATGAAAACATCCCTCCTCGGTTGATTGAAGCTCTTTTGGCGATCGAAGATACGATGTTTTTCGAACACGGCGGGGTGAATCCCGATGCGATTATGCGGGCGATCATCAAAGACGTCAGTGCAGGGAAACTCAAAGAGGGGGCGAGTACGATTACTCAGCAGCTGGTTAAAAATACCCTGCTCAATCGTGAGAAAAAATTCTCCCGTAAATTTAAAGAGGTGCTCTACGCTATCCGTATTGAACAAGAACTCTCCAAAGAGCAGATTTTAGAGCGTTATTTCAACGAAATCTATTTGGGACACGGATATTACGGGATCAAAACGGCATCGGACGGCTATTTTCGCAAACCTCTCAAAGAGTTAACCCTAAAAGAGATTGCAATGCTTGTCGGTCTTCCGAAAGCCCCTAATTTTTATTCCCCGACCCGAAATTATGAGTTAAGTCTAGGACGGGCAAATCGTGTTATCGGACGGATGTATGAACTGGGATGGATCGATCAGGAAACGTATGAAAAAGCGACCCAAGAGCGGCCGAAAGTTTACAATGATACCCTCAGCAAAAACTCGGGTCCCTATATTATCGATGAGGTAATGCGTCAGCTCGGCGATGCATTCCCCGATATTCGCAGCGGCGGATACAAGATTTATACCACTATTGATATGCGATTGCAAGAAGCGGGATACAAAGCGCTTCAATCGGGTCGTGATGAAATTTTGAAGCGGGCGCAGGAAGCGGGTGATTTGGATGAGAATATGCAGCGTCAGCTCAACGGCGCCCTTATCAGTCTAAATCCTCATACGGGAGAAATCTTGGCGATGGTGGGAGGGTATGATTATGCCCTCAGCCCTTACAACCGTGTGACGCAGGCAAAACGCCAACCGGGGTCGGCCTTTAAACCCTTTATCTATCAAGTAGCGCTCGATAGCGGCATGTCTCCCTCTTCGATGGTCCCCGATATTGCCCGTACCTATACGTATGCGGGGGATGACGGTGAAGAGAAATCGTGGCAGCCGAAAAACTATAAAAACGAATACAAAGGGATGGTCACGATCCGAGATGCACTGACCCACTCCCGTAACTTAGCGACAATCAACATGGTAAGCGATATGGGATTTGGAAAAATCACCGACGGATTGAGACGCTACGGAATTGTTGAAAATCTCCCACCTGACCTCTCTATCGCTTTGGGTACTATCTCTATTTCTCCGATCGATTTAGCGAAATATTATACGATGTTTGCCAGCGGAGGAGCCTTGACGAATCCGATGTTAGTACGTCAAGTGATCACCCCAAAAGGGGAGACGATCCAGTATGAAAACAAAAGCCGTCAAGTCAACACGCCGCAGCAGATCTACCTGATGACCTCAATTTTGAAAGATGTCGTGAGTCACGGAACCGGAACAGGGGCACGTGTGGGCGGGATAGAGATTGCCGGTAAAACGGGAACCACCAATAAAAACGTCGATGCATGGTTTGTCGGCTATTCTCCGACGGTAGAGACGGTCGTATGGTTCGGGCATGACAACAACACTCCGATGCGCCGAAGTGAAACAGGGGGGCGTGCCGCAGGGCCGGTATTCCGTTATTACTATGAAGATATGTTGCGCATTTATCCAAATACCAAACGTTATTTTGATGTGCCGGCAGGAGTCTATGTGGGCTCATCAAGCGATCAAAATTCGAGTGAAACGTTTACCGACACCTCAGTAGCTCCGGATGCAACGCAAGAAGAGGCACCGAAAACCGAAGAAAAACTACTATTTTAACCTTTTTTCTTTGTGGCAGATGAGAGATAAAACCATACCGCTCCTCCGATAACGAAGAGCATAACGGGAGCGAGATAGGGCTTATCGGCTACCATATCGTATCCCTTGATAAGCGCTCCTCCGAAAAGATAACTTCCCCCCCCGACGACGACGGCCCAGATGAGAGCTCCGATGGCATTGTAGGCACTGAATTTCCAAAAATCGTACTTGGTTAATCCGATGGCTAAAGGGACAAGCGTTTTAAGCCCGTAGATAAACTTTTTAACGACGATGATCCAAGAGCCGTTTCGTTTGAGCAGGAGATGAGAAAAGGCGAGTTTTCGACGGTGCTTTTTAAAATACTCCATCATTTCACGCTTATGGTATCGAGACATATAAAACATCAACGAATCCCCGATAAAATTGGCGATCATAGCGATCGTAATAGAGAGGGAAATATCCATTTTCCCCATAAAACTGAGAACTCCCGCACCCAAAAGGGCAACGAATCCCCCTCCGAGTGAGTAGAGGAATAAAACGATATATCCATAGGTCGAGAGATTGGTGAGCATGTCATCCATAAATTAGAGTTTCCTTATTTTGGCTATTTCATCGCGTAGGCGTGCCGCTTCTTCGAATTCGAGTTTTTTAGCGGCCTCTCTCATTTTGAGATTCAGCTCTTCGATCAGTTTTTTCCGCTCAGCGGCAGGGAGTGTTTTCGCTTTTTTGGAGCGGTTGTATAGATCGCCGACATCTTCGAGTTTGAGATTCTCATCAAGCGAGCGTTTGGTGGTGGTTGGGGTAATGCCGTGTTCGGTGTTATACGCCTCTTGGGTTTCCCGTCGTGCCGTTGTTTTGGCGATCGCCCGCTCCATCGATCCGGTAATCTTTTGCGCATACAAAATAACCCGTCCGTGTTCATTCCGCGCGGCGCGTCCGATGGTTTGAATGAGTGCGGTTTCGGAGCGGAGAAATCCCTCTTTGTCGGCATCTAAAATCGCGACAAGACTCACTTCGGGAAGGTCAAGCCCCTCACGGAGGAGATTGATCCCGATAAGGACATCGAAATCCCCGACACGAAGTCCACGGATAATCTGATTGCGCTCGATAGCGTCGATCTCGGAGTGCATATATTGCACCTTTATCCCCAAATCGGCGAGGTATTTGGTGAGGGCTTCGGCCATTTTTTTGGTGAGTACGGTGACGAGGACACGATCCCCAAGAGCCACCGTTTTTTTAATCTCATCGTGCAAATCTTCGACCTGATTTTCACTCGGTTTGATTGTGATAATCGGATCGAGCAATCCGGTAGGGCGGATGATTTGGTGGGCGATCGTGGTGCTGATATCGAGTTCTTGCGCCGATGGGGTTGCGGAGACGAACATATAATGGGGCGCTTTGTTCATAAATTCATCGATCATCAGAGGACGGTTGTCGAGGGCACTCGGGAGGCGGAATCCGTAATCGACGAGTACCTCTTTACGGCTTCGATCCCCCGCAAACATCCCCCGAAATTGCGGCAAACTCACATGGCTCTCATCGACGATAATGAGAAACTTATCGTGGTGAAGGGTGAAATAGTCGAGCAATGTATAGGGGGCTTCTCCCGGGAGTTTATCGGTGAGATGGCGGGAGTAGTTTTCGACCCCCTTACACATCCCCGTCGCCTGCAACATTTCGAGGTCAAATTCACATCGCTGTTTGAGCCGCTGTGCTTCGACGATTTTCCCTTGTTTATCGAGCTCGTTCAGCCGTTCCCCGAGTTCATCTTCGATCCGCTTGATCGCGCGGGAGAGTTTCTCTTGACCGACGGCAAATTGGCTGGTAGCGTAGATCGTGACCGTTTCTTGTTTTTCGGTCATCGTGTTACTCAGGGGCTCAAAAAAGGTTAAGCGCTCCACTTCATCCCCGAAAAATTCGATCCGAACTGCTTGATCCTGCCAATAGGGGGGATAGATATCGACCACTTCGCCGTTCACCCGAAAGTGACCGCCCTCGAAATAGGTGTCGTTTCGGGCGTATCCCATCTCGACGAGACGTAGAAGGAGCTTTTTTTGGTTGATCTCATCACCGATAGCGATCACCTGCACCATCTTCTCATACTCTTCCGGATCACCGAGCCCGTAGTTAGCAGAGACGGAGGCGACCACGATAACATCATCATAGCTGAGGAGATTCGCGGTGGCAGAGAGGCGAAGCCGTTCCAACTCATCATTGATCGAGCTGTCTTTTTCGATAAACAAATCTTGGCGGGGGATGTAGGCTTCGGGTTGATAGTAATCGTAGTAACTGATGAAATACTCGACATGGTTTTCAGGGAAAAACGAGCGAAATTCACTGTAGAGCTGTGCCGCGAGGGTTTTATTATGGGTCATAATGATCGTCGGAAGCTGTACGCTCTCGATCACCTTCGCCATCGTGTAGGTTTTACCGCTACCCGTTACCCCCTCAAGGGAAACATAGCGTTCACCGTTTTTAATGCCCGATGCGAGAGCATCGATAGCAACGGGCTGATCGCCGGCAGGTTGATAGGGGGTATGGACTTTAAAAATCGGCAATGAGTGACCCTATGATAAATATTCGAAATTATAGCGCAAATGCTGTTTTTCATTATGGATGAGCACCTATAGACTGCTGAGTTAAGGTGAGTTTTTGAATTACCCCTAATGCTTAACTTTTTTTCGAATTTTTGTCGTTGCGTTTTTCTTTTAACGTTTTGGTCGGTGCTTTTTTAACCGCTTTTTTTGAATCTTGACCTTTTGCCATAATATCCCCTTTTTTAGATGTGTTAATCGTATAACTCTCCACACATAGTATACGACTTATACTTAAAAGGCAGTGGCAACTCAGAGGGATTTGGCTAATCCTTTTGGAAGTTCGATCCAAAAGTATGAACTTAATTCATTATTGTAGATTTAGATTCTATACTACCCTTGTAAAATGGTACACAGTTACCTTCAAAAAGGAATAATGGTGCGAATACTCTATTTTCTGATGGCTGCGTGTGCATTGAACGCCCAGACATCGCTTCCGTCTCTAATCGATTCTGCACAAAAAAACGGGCGCATCGAGAGTTATGCACACCAATCCAGTGCTGCAAAGCTGGGGTATGATGCGGCTAAATACTCTTATTTTCCGCGAATCGACGGATTCGGCAATGCCTCTTTTGTCGATCATACGGGCGGGTTTGATGCGAAGCAGACCTACAGCGCAGGATTTAGAGGAGAGTTTATCGTCTATGACGGTTCTCGGAGAGAGAATCTTTTGGATCAAAACAAAGCACTCGAAAATGCCGCCCAACATACCCTCTACGGTGCCAAAAAAGAGCTTTCGCTCGATGTTATACAGCGCTATTTTGAACTCCAAAATACGCGAGATGAGATCAAGACCTATCGAACAATGTCAGAGCAGCTTGAGGGGCAACTGGAGCGTTTGGAGATGTTTAAACGCGCAGGGCTTGCGAGTGAAGATGCCCTTATGCGCCTACGCTCGGAAGTCTCGAATGCCCGCTACGGTATTGAAGATTTAGAGTATCGTGCGGAACGCCAAAAAAGGGAGTTGGAGACGATTACGAATCAAACGATAACCGAGCTTGAATCTTCCGAAGTGCTTCCCCCCCAAGAGGTGCAGATGCAAGAGTTGGATAAGCTCAATGCGCTGAAATACACCCGCGATGCCAAAGTGCATGAAGCAAAGCAAAAAGATGCCTCCAATCTTCCGACGATCAAGCTGGAAGATCAGTACAGTTTTTACGATTATAAAAATGATCCGATTGCCCAGATGCGTGTCGATACCCAAAATAAAGTTATCGCTTCACTCAGTATGAATTTGGTTGATTTTTCGGCTGCATCGACAGCGAAACAAGCACTGATGGCACAAGCACAGGCACAAAGCAGCGAATTGGCCTACGCTGCCAAAGAGGTGGAACATAACCGTCTCTTGGCCGGCCGTTACATTGAGCGCACCCGTATTTTGATCGATAGTTCGGAAAAAACCTATGATGCGGCGACGAAAACCTTTGATGCGGTCAAAAAGAAGTATGAGGCGCGAATCGTCGATTACGTCACCTACCTCGATGCCCTTCATACCCTCACCGATGCCACCAACCAGCTTAGCCGTGCAAAACGGACGCTCTATTATGCCTACGCGGCCTATTATTTTTATGCGGGACTCGATCCCAAGGAGTTTGTACGATGATCAAAACACTATGGATAGCACTTTTACTCACCGCTTCGCTGATGGGGGAAGAGATTTATGCCACGTTTGATGTCGTTGCGCGTAAAGAGGCGAATCTGAATCTGACGACGCAGGGGATTGTTAAACACCTGAATGTCGATGTCGGAAGTCGTGTTAAACAAGGGGCGGTTTTGCTCGAAATCGATAATGATGATCTCGTTGCCGGTATCGATCTCGCACGTGAGAAGCTCAAAAAAGCAAAAATAGAAGAGGAGTTTGCCCGATTGACGTATGAGCGTTACACTCAGGTGAAGAGTGTGATTGATGCGGAGTTGATGGATCAGCACACCCTCGCGTATAAAAAAGCCTCTGCTACGACCTCCGAGGCCAAAGCCTCTTTGCGCTATCAGGAGACATTGCTGGAAAAGACACGTCTTCGTGCCCCTTTTAGCGGTATTATCGCCAGCCGTAACATTGAACTAGGCGACAGTGTCGTAGGGGCATCCTCTCTATTTCGTCTGATCAGTTCGCCGGAGGTAAAACTGATTTTGAATTTTGACGAGAAGTATCTCCACTCTCTCAAAGTCGGTTCCAAAGTCCGTTACCGAGTCGATGGACAGGGCAAAGAGAGGCTCGGGTCTATTTCAAAAATCTACCCTTCGGTCAATGCGAAAAACAGAAAAGCGACGGCGGAAGTGTTGAGTACGAATATCGCTCCGGGGCTTTTTGGTGAAGCCTATATCCTTGGAAAATAAAAATGCGCATTTGGGCATTCTGCCGAAGAAAACCCAGTGTTAACGTAGCTGAGG
Organism: Sulfuricurvum kujiense; assembly: GCA_002742695.1. Classification (GTDB taxonomy): domain Bacteria; phylum Campylobacterota; class Campylobacteria; order Campylobacterales; family Sulfurimonadaceae; genus Sulfuricurvum; species Sulfuricurvum kujiense_A. The sequence continues at coordinate 12,768 of DLUI01000119.1, forward strand.
GAGCTTTGCTTCTCAGCGTTAAGGAATAAATATGTACAAATTTGCCATTAATCGTCCTATTACCACACTGATGCTCGTCATGAGTCTCATTGTGTTCGGGATAATGTCGTTTCGTTCGATGCCCGTTGCCCTGTTCCCTAATATTGATTTTCCGATTGTGACGATTCAGACCGCGTATCCGGGCGCCGATCCTGAGAGTGTTGAGTCCAAAGTAACCGATAAGATCGAAGAGGCGGTATCAGGGATTGATGGGATAGACAAACTCATCTCCACCAGCTATGACGGGCTGAGCGTGGTCACCGTACAGTTTGAACTCACCAAAGATATCGAAGAGGCGGCGAACGATGTCCGTGATAAGATCGGAACGCTCAACCTTGATACGGAGGTCGAATCCCCATCCGTTCAAAAAGTAAGTGCGTCGGGGGCGGCCTCTATCAAACTCTTCATTACCACAGAACATGGTGATCAGATCGCGCTGATGCGTTTTGCCGATGAGCAGATCAAGCCTCGCCTTCAACGCATTCAAGGGGTAGCCAAAATTGATATCGTCGGCTATCGGGATCGCGAAATACGGATCTTTACCGATCCCTTCCTTCTCAATAAATACGGTATCTCTTCGGATGTTCTCCAATCACGTATCAATGCCGAAAATGTCCGATCAGGTGGGGGTAAACTCATTTCTGCGAATAACGAGCTGATCCTAAAAACACGCTCCGATGCTACGAGTGTGGAGCAGTTGAAGAGCCTTAGTATTGCTCCGGGGGTACGCTTGAGCGATATCGCACGGGTGGAAGACGGCCTCAAAGATACGACAAGCTACTCCTCGTATAACGGAAAAGAGGGGGTGTTGCTGGAAGTTCAAAAGATTGCCGGATCGAACGATCTTGAAGTGATTGAGGGGGTCAAAAAGAGACTTCCCTCCCTTGCAACGCTTGCCGGAAAATCATACTCCTTGACACTGGTGGAAGATCAGTCGGAGAAAATCCTTATCAACATCGATAATGTCAAATTTGATCTTCTCTACGGGTCTATACTGGCGGTGCTGATCGTTTTTTTCTTCCTCCGCAACCTTACCGCTACGATTATCTCGGCAATCGCTATCCCCACCTCCATTATCGGAACCTTCGGACTGATCGATTATCTGGGGTACGATCTCAACCGTCTTACCCTTATCGGTTTGACCTTGGCGATCGGTATTTTTATCGATGATGCGATTGTCGTTATCGAAAATATCTCCAAAAAAATGGAACACGGGATGGAACCTTTGGAGGCCTCTTTCGAGGGGGTGAGAGAGATCTCTTTCTCGATTCTCGCCATCTCTTCGATGCTTTTGGCGGTTTTTGTCCCCGTAGCTTTTATGGGGGGGATCGTCGGGAAATTTTTTAACTCCTTTGCGATGACGGTTGCTTCGGGGGTATTGATTTCCTACTTGGTTGCGATTATGTTTATCCCTACTCTCGGAGCGCGTCTTTTGAGCGGAACCGAGAGCCGATTTTGGGAGAAAACAGAGCCGATTTTTCAAAAACTCGATCTTTACTATCGTGCCGTTCTGGCGAAATTGCTCCACTATAAATGGATCACCCTCGCGGCGGTTTTGGCCATTTTATTCTCCTCTTTTGCCCTTGCCGGTAAAGTAGGGGGAACTTTTGTCCCGATGGAAGATATGTCGGAAATGAGGGTGATGATCAAGGCACCCGTAGGGATCTCTCTGGAGGCGATGAAAAAAGAGATGGCACCGCTCGTACAAACGATGCAGGAGGACAAACAGTTCCAAAAGGTCGTCCTCTCTATCGGCTACAACGCGGCACAAGAATCACACAAAGCGATGATCTATGCCAAGCTTTTGCCGGTAGGAGAACGAGAGGCTCTGGAGTCGGTAATCAACGCTTACCGAGAAAAATTTAAATCGTATAAACATTTGATTATCAGTGTCGAAGATGTCCCCCCAATCGATACGGGGGAGAGCAATGCTCCGGTTCAAATCGTCCTCACGGGAGCCGATTTGGAGACTCTTGAGACAAAATCGGCTGCTTTGATCAAGCTCCTAAAAGAGAGTGAGGGGGTGATCGATATCGATACCGATTTCGAACCGGGAAAACCGGAAGTGCGTATCGGGATCAACCGAGAAAGTGCTCAGCGTTTGGGGATTTCGGCTCAGCAAATCGCCAAATCGATCGGATCAACTTATTCGAGTGACAGCGCTATCTCCAATTTTGAACAAAACGGCCGCCAATTTGATATTACCCTCCGAGCCTCAGATGAGTATCGAAGTGTGATCGATGATCTTAAAAAGATGCAGATTCAGACACAGACGGGTGAGATGGTTATGGTGGATGGCCTTATCACATTGGAGACGGCCGAGGGGGCGGCATCGATCAACCGATTTGACCGTGAGCGTAAAATTTTGGTTACGGCCAACCTCGACGGTGCCCCTTTGGATGCCCTCGTCAACAAAATAGACAGTGCCCTTCCCGCGATTTTAGGAGAAGGGTACCATTATCGTTACACCGGAGATATCGAACGGATGCAAGAGACGATAGAAGCGTTCGGTTTTACCGTATTGCTGGCAGTTGTTTTGATCTATCTGATTCTTGCCGCACTCTATGAGTCGTTAATTCAGCCTCTCATCATTATGGTGGCGATGCCGCTGAGTTTTACGGGGGTTATCCTCTCGCTCTATCTCACTGGAAACCCGTTTAGTATTTTTGTTATGATCGGGATTATTTTACTGATGGGGATGGTGGGCAAAAATGCCGTCTTGGTGGTCGATTTTGCGAACAATGCGATTAAAGAGGGGAAAAATGTCAATGAAGCACTCCTCGATGCGGGAGAGAAACGTCTTCGCCCGATTTTGATGACGACTTTCGCGATGATTTTTGCGATGCTCCCTCTCGCTCTCGGCGGCGGGGCAGGTCATGAGAGCAATGCTCCGATGGCGATTGCCGTTATCGGAGGGCTTATCAGTTCAACTCTTCTTGCCCTTTTTATCGTTCCG
>DLUI01000043.1 GCA_002742695.1 Sulfuricurvum kujiense
GGGGTTTTCGATTCGATGATGGTTCAAAATCTCGGAGACTTTTTTGCGAAAATCCGCATTGAAGGAAATTACCGTTTTGTGGCGCAGGAGCGTTATCTCGTAGCGCAAGGGTATGAACCGATAGAGACGGTGAATGATCAATTAATCCTCCATTACGAAACCAAGCGCCAAAATATGGACGAGCACGGAAGGGTTGATTACGCCAAACGCGGTTACGTCATGAGTGCAGTCAAAGATGAGTTGCTCATCGAATACATAAAACCGCGCAAAGGGGAAAGTGGGCGAAATTGCCGTGGGGAATTTATCCTCCCGAAAGAGCCGATTATAAAATTTGAACCTACCTTTACCACCGGAGAGAAAATCACGGTGATTGATACCCCGAAAAGTATTGAATACCGAGCCGGAGCAGGGGGATATGTGACCTTTGAGGGTGGGGTCTATAATATCAATACCGAAGTGGAAGTAACGGAGATCAGTTTTAAAACGACGGGATCGATCGATACTCAGCTCGATGCCGATGTCTCCATCAACGTTAAAGAGAAAGATTCGATGAAAGATGCGATCGGGCAGGGGATGGAGGTGACGGTCAACTCCATCAATATTGAAGGTAACGTCGGTCCTAATGCCAAAGTAACCGCAAAAAAAGCGACGGTTGACGGGCAAGTGCACCAAAGTGCCATTATCCGCGCGGATGAACTCACGATTAATGTCCATAAAGGGACGGCGTACGGAAAAGAGGTGCATATCACCCGACTCGAGCATGGGATTGTCGAAGCCGATAAAGTGACGATTACCCAAGCGACGGGGGGAAAAATCCGCGCCCGTGAGATTGTGATCGAAGTGCTGGGCTCTCACGTCAAAATGGCGGCTTCGCATCGGATAGAGATCCGTAAGATTGTGGGGGGAGAGAATCAATTGATTATTGATCCGATGATCAACGAATCGGATGCAAATCTCCATGAACGTTCCGATCAGATGGCGCAAGTTAAAAGTTCTATCCGAGATATTAAAAAAGAGTTAGACGGGTATGAGCAAACGTGGGTGGAAAATACCCCTGCTATGGAAGATTTAAAACGAAAACTTACCCATTATAAAGCTAACGGTATTAAAATGCCGATTGCATTTGTCCAGAAATATCAACAATATCAGCTTTTTCGAGAGAAACTTGAAGCGCTTCGAAATGAGCTAAAAAGCAAAGAAGATCAGTACGCATGGCTGGCTGAAAAACATACGGCGCTTCAAGCAGGGATTTTTGAAGCACGTATTATTAATCATGACCGTTGGCACAATCACAACGAGATTATTTTTAAACTGATCGATCCGCTTATCGATGTCTTTTATATCCCCTCCGATAACTCCGAAGAGAGAGTGTTAGGGTTGCATCAAGATGAAGACGGTGCATTTTCAATTAAGGTTATGTCGCAATGATTATTGGATTAGAGGGAATTATTGAGTATAAAGAGCCGACATCGGTTCATTTAAATGTCAACAGTGTCATTTATGAGGTATTTATCTCTTTGCACACCTACAGTACGATTAGTTCGGATAGAGCACGGCTTCATATCCACCATGTGATCCGTGAAGACGCTCAACAGCTGTACGGATTTGCCCAAAAAAGTGAAAAAATTCTCTTCGAGGGGATGCTAAAAATCAACGGAATCGGCCCCAAAGCTGCCCTTGCTATCTGTTCGACCTTTACGCCGGAGCAGTTTGCGGGTATTATTTCATCTAAAGATGTCAATGCGTTGAAAAAAGTTCCGGGGATCGGACCAAAAAGTGCGGCACGGATTATGGTCGAATTGGCCGGTTTCGATGCTATTCTTTTAAATACGGCTCCATCGGCAAATTCTGCTACAACGGAAGCGATGATGGCGTTAGAATCACTCGGATTCAAAAAAGAGCAGATTGCCAAGGCGCTAAGTCTCTCCCATGCGACCGACACGCCGACGCTGGTCAAAGAAGCGTTAAAACAACTTCAAAAACTTTAAAGGATACTCATTGAAATTAGCCATTTTATTCGGCGGAGCCAGTTATGAACACGAAATCAGCATCGTAAGTGCTATCACGGTCAAAGAGAAACTCAGCCGCTTTGAGCTTAGTTTTATTTTTTGTGACCAAGATCATTCTTTCTATTTAATCGACGGTGCGAAAATGAAAGCGGTCACTTTTTCACGCGGAGAGCACCGCAAGATGCCTCAAATTTTCCTTACCAACGGCGGATTCGAGCAACGGGGGCTTTTCGGCTCAAAAAAACATGAGATGCCGGTTCTCAACCTGATCCACGGCGGAGACGGTGAAGACGGCTCAATCGCCTCACTGATGGATTTTTTTCATATCCCTTTCATCGGCCCTCGCAAAGAGGCATCGATGCTCAGTTTCGACAAACATTACACCAAATGGCTTGCCGCTTCCCTCGGCGTTAAAACCCTCCCATATGAGATTTTGCGTAAAGAAGATAAAAGAGTTATCGCCACCGCCTATCCGTTTATCGTCAAACCTGCCCGTTTGGGAAGCTCTATCGGCGTGAGTATCGTACGTGAAGCATCGGAACTCGATTATGCCCTCGATGTCGCGTTTGAATTTGATAACGTCCTTTTGATCGAGCCGTTTATCGCAGGGGTCAAAGAGTACAACCTTGCAGGCTTCAGCGCACGCGGCGAGATGACTTATTCGATTGTCGAAGAGCCGCAAAAAGCGGAATTCCTCGATTTCGAGAAAAAATATCTCGATTTTTCCCGTTCGGGGAGTGTTGAGCATGCGGCGGTGAGCGATGCGTTGGTAGCGCAGTTGCGCGAATCGTTCACTAAAATCTATTTGCCTCTGTTTGAGGGGGCATTGATCCGTTGTGATTTCTTCGAGATCGAGGGTGAAGTCTATCTCAACGAGGTCAATCCGATTCCGGGATCAATGGCGAATTATCTCTTTGAAAATTTCAGCGCTTCTATCCAAAAACTTCTGGGGGCATTGCCCGATAAAAAAGTGATTCGGGTCAATTACGACTATATCCATTCTATTTCCCAAGCCAAAGGGAAATAAGCGTGGCAGTTAAATCGGTTCAATACAAACAGCACACCTTCTCTATCAGCTATGAGATTCTCAATCCTTCTGCCCATTACGATATCATTTTTTTGCATGGTTGGGGTTCTCATAAAAACTTGATGAAACATGCCTTCGGCGCCCATTTAAAACAATTTCGCCATATTTATATCGATATGCCGGGATTCGGAAACTCTACCTGCAATATGAGCCTCACGACCGAAGATTATGCTACGATTTTAGAGACGTTTATCTCGATGATCGAAGCCGATAAAATGATTATTTTAGGGCACTCATTCGGGGGGAAAGTAGCGACGCTGCTCAACCCTGATCTTTTGGTATTGGTCGCCTCTGCGGGGATACTTGTCCCTAAGCCGTTTAAAATACGGGCAAAAATCGCCCTTTTCAAACTACTAAAATTCACGGGGCTTACCTCCTTGCGCCGCTTTTTTGTTGCCCCCGATGCTCAAGGGTTGAGTCAGCCGATGTATGAAACATTCAAGCAGGTTGTGAATGAAGATTTTAGTGAGAAATTCAGTGCCTATACGGGGAAAGCACTTTTGTGTTTCGGTCGTCAAGATACGGCGACACCACTATGGACCGCTTATAAAATTAGGGAGCTGATACCCGAATCAAAAGTGGTTGAGTTTGACGGAGACCACTATTTCTTTTTGGAACAAAGTGCCTCGGTTGCCAAAGAGATTGAAAACACTATTTTAAAAAGTTTAGAACATTAAGGGAAAGATATGGAATTAATACCAATAGCCGCATTTTTAGCCAATATCATTTTTGTAATGGGATTGGGGTGGTATTTGATCACCAATCTTCAATGGTACGATTACCGGATTGAGCGGGTGGTATTACGTCACCATAAAACATGGTGGCACATCGCCTATTTTATCGCTCCGTTTATCCTCTATTATGCTCTGTCGCGTTACAGCCTCTTTGTGGTAGCGCTCTACCTGCCGCTTGTGTATCTATGGCATGTTCGTCTGGATAAAAAAGTGGTGTTGACATGGCGGGTCAAACGCTTTTTAATCCTCCTTCTCTCTTTGACACTGCTCATCAATCTTTTGATCGCGCTCAAAGGGTGGGGAAATGCCTATAGCGTTATTTTTCCTCTTGTTCTGACCTACATCCTCTCATGGGGGATTGAGAAGTTCTTATTTTTGGCATACAAAAAGCAGGCGAAGCAAAAAGTTGCTTCGATGGAGAATTTGACGATCATTTGTGTCACCGGAAGTTACGGAAAAACATCAATGAAAAACTTTATCGCGCAGGTATTGGGTCAAAAATTCAACGTCTATGCAACTCCGCGCAGTGTCAACACCCTCGGCGGTATCATCCGCGATGTGAACGAATCGCTTCCCGCCAATATCCAGGTCTATATCTGCGAAGCGGGAGCGCGCGAGATCGGCGATATCTATGCCATTGCACAGCTTCTTCATCCGCAGATTGTTGTCGTAGGGAAAGTTGGGCCTCAGCATCTGGAATATTTTAAAACACTCGAGCGTATTCAACGTACCAAGCTTGAGATTATCCATTCCGATCGTTTGAAACGGGCGTTTATCCACACCTCTGTAACGGATGAGCCGCATGAAAAAGTGACTTTTTTCGGGGATGATATCCATAATCTTGAGGCGACGTTGGAGGGGATCGATTTTGACGTGAACGTGAACGGCGAAGAACGTCATTTTCATACGAACGTTCTCGGCGGTTTCCAAACGATCAACATCAATGCGGCGATTCTGATTGCCTCTGAGATGGGGATGAGCAGCGATGAGATCGTGAACGCGGTAGCAAAACTCAAAAGTGTCGAACACCGACTGGAGCGGATCGATGCGGGGGGAAAAATCATCCTTGATGACGGTTACAACGGCAACATCGACGGAATGTTGGAGGGGGTACGGTTGTGTTCCCTTCACAACGGGCGAAAAGTGATCGTCACTCCGGGGCTTGTGGAGAGTACCGAAGCGCTTAACAGCGAACTGATCCGTGCGATTAACGGGGTTTTTGATATTGCGATTATCACGGGTCAGCTTAATGCGGCGCAGTTTGATAAAGAGTTGAACGTTCCCAATAAAATCATGTTGAGTGATAAGTCACAGATGGTTAAAACACTCGGTGAAGTGACCCGTGCGGGTGATATTATCCTCTTTGCCAACGACGCACCGAATTTTATCTAATGGAAAATATTTTATACGCTCCGTGGCGAACCGAATATGTCAGCGGCCAAAAGGATGAGGGGTGTGTCTTTTGTCACATCACGGAGCATCCTGATTTGGATAAAGCGCATCACGTACTTTACCGTGACGAACGTTGCTTTATCGTAATGAACCGCTACCCTTATACCCCCGGACATTTTATGATTATTCCCCACCATCACACCGATGCTCTCGAAGCCCTCGATCCGCAAACGTGGCTCCATATGAGCGGCTTAGTTCAAAGAGGTGTCCGTCTGCTCAAAGAGGGGTTCGGAGCGCACGGTGTCAATATCGGGATGAATTTGGGTAAAGCGGGGGGAGCAGGGATCGCAGAGCATATTCATCTCCATTTGGTTCCCAGATGGGAGAGAGATACCAACTTTATTACGTCGATTGCAGAAACACGGGTCTACTCGACCGATTTTGAAAGAATTTACAGTAAGCTAAAAGAAGAAGCCGAAAACTATTTGGGAAAATGATCCCCTCTTGAGAGGAATTCAAGGGGAGTAGATTAGCGGATAAGGATCTCTATACGACGATTTTCTGCCCGTCCCTTAGGTGTTTTGTTGGAGACGACCGGTTCACTTGAACCTTTGCCGGACATTTTGATACGATCGGATGCAATAGAGTTTTGCATCAGACGTGATCCGAGTGCTTTGGCTCGGTTTTCTGAGAGCGTTTGATTTTTAGCACGTGAACCCGTACTGTCGGTATGACCGATAATACTCATCGTTGCGGCAGGATTTTCTTCCATAAATGTAGTTAGAGTCGCAATTTCCGCTTCAGCTGAAGCGGGGAGAGTGCTTGAGTTACTGGCAAAATTCAGATGAAGGGTCACACTGCTCGGGCACCCTTTAGTATCCACTTTATACCCTTTCGGGGTATCGGGACATTGATCTTTTGAATCGACTACACCGTCGTTGTCACTGTCGCTCTCTTTTGGTATCATCGGTGCAGGAGGGGGAGGGGGGACTTCCGCTGCTTTAGGTTCCGCTATAGCGATCGGTACTTCTACCGCTTTTTTTTCAGAACAAGCATCGGGGTGAGTCGGGGCAAAGTAGGTGACATTCGAATCACCGTATAACGATTGTATACTCATCGTTAAAAGGAAGAGGGTGAAGGTGGCTTTTGCGTGAAAATATAAACTCATTAAATTTTTTTTCCTTCTTTTTGCAAATAATGTTATTTTAACATATAAACATATTTTTAAAATACTAAATCACTAAAAACCCCACAAAAACTGGATACATTAGATATTTTTGTGATAAATTTTTGGCTATAATTCACTACAGTTAGGATTAAAAGAAGTAATATACTTCATTACTAGTAATTTTTATTGTCTAAATTAGTTATAACTAAGTATATTAACTGCAAAGATGTGGGAGCTATTTTATGTCCAATCGTAGAATTTTATTTTCAAAAGCAGCGGTAATGATCTCTTTGTGTGCTGCTTCAACCCTAAACGCGTTGAATTTGAGAGAAGGGATGGATGAAGTCCTCTCAACCCATCCTGTTGTATTGGAACGATTGCATAATTATCGTGCGACGTTAGAAGATTTACGGATAACCGAAGCGCAATACCTCCCCACCCTTGATTACAGTGCTTCGGTCGCTCGAGAAAAAACAAAATCTCCGACAACGCAAAATGTAAGCCGTTCTTTAAGTAGTTACGAACACTCATTACAGTTGACTCAAAACCTTTTTAACGGATTTGGAACGGTGTATGAAGCCGATTATCAAAAAGCCCGTATTTTAGCGGCATCCAACCATTACATCGAAAATGCGAATGATGTTGCGTACAGTTTTGTGAACACATATATCAATGCTCTTAAAAATCGGGATTTGCTTTGCATCGCAAAAGCAAATGTGCAGTTTAATGAAGATATCTACGATAAAGTGAATAAACTTTATACGGCGGGGATTACGACCCGCTCCGAATCGGAAAAAGCCGATACCTCTCTCTCTTTGGCTAAATCGAATTATGTTGTTGCTAAAAACAATCTAGATGATGCGATGTTTAATCTCGAACGGGTATTGGGGCGTCACGTGGAAGCAAAAGATCTCGAAGACGGGAGTTTTTCGGGTGTTCTCCCCTCTACGATTGAAGAGATGAAGGCGTATGCGCGCTCGCACAACCCTTCGGTTTTGGTGAGTGAGTATAACGTTAAAGCGGCATACGCTCAGCGTGAAGCATCCTATAAAAACTATTACCCTAAAATCGATGCGTTTGCACGTCAAAGTTGGGCAAATGATGTCGGGGGAATAGTAGGGGATGACGATCGAACGAAATTTGGTTTAACGCTCACCTATAACCTCTATCGAGGCGGAGCCGATGAGGCTCAATCGCAGAAAAATTTGAGCAAAATGCATCAAGAGAGCGAAAGCAAACGGGAAACGATACGTAAGCTTGATGAGCAGGGGGAACTCTCTTGGAGTGCCAAAACCTATATCTCTGAACAATTGGTTCATCTCAAACGGTATGAAGCGACCAGTGCCAAAACCCTTGAGCTGTATCAAAAAGAGTACGATTTAGGGCGTCGGACGTTGTTAGACCTTTTGGTAGCTCAAAATGATCACGTTGCGGCGCAATCGCAAATCGTTCGTGCTGAAAACGATCTATTATTTGCGCACTACCGTATTTTAGATGCGATGGGGTCGATGGTTCAAAATATTTTAGGCTCCAACGGGGAAGTGTATCCTCAAAAAGCGGGATTACATTTTTTGGATAATCGTCCTGATAATGATCAGCAGGTAGACACCCTTATTTTTGCCGATCGGCAAGAGGGCACTTACAAGCGAGATTCCAAATGAGTGAAGAGTTAGAAGGACGGATTGCGGATCCGGAGGGGGCCGCGTTCGGTGTTGATCCTCTGTTGCAATGCCTAGTCTTATTTACGCAGATTTATCATAAACCTTTTACCGCCGAAGCACTGATGGCAGGCTTGCCTACGGCACCGTGGGGAGGGGCACTTCGTCTTTACAGCCTCAAATCTTCCAAAGGTCTTTTTTCAAGAGCTGCAAGTCGTGCCGGCCTAAAAAGTACACTCGTTCATCGAAAACTCTCCGATATTTCCCCTTTACAGCTTCCAATGATTTTATTGTTAGAAAATTCGAATGCGTGTATCCTTGATTCAATTTCTGCAGATCGAACAACGTGTAAAATTATCCTTCCGGCAGAAGAGGCGATTGAGGAGACGGTACCTGCAGAAATGCTTGATAACGAATATACGGGATTCGCATTTTTGATCAAAAAACCGTTTGTTTATAATGAAAACGATTCCCTGACGCTCAATGTTAAACACAAACACTGGTTTTGGGATACCTTGAAACTTTCCAAAAATATTTATCGTGATGTTATTTATGCGACGGTATTGGTGAATCTGTTTGTTCTGGCGAGTCCTCTCTTTACGATGAGCGTCTATGATCGTGTCATCCCTAATGATGCCACGGAAACGCTATGGGTATTTGCTATCGGTGTTTTGGTTGTTTATGTATTGGATACGTTTTTAAAATTTACCCGAGCGATGCTTTTAGAGAGTGCCGGTAAAAAAAGTGATATTATTATGTCGTCGATGATTTTTGAAAAAGTGCTTGATCTTAAAATGGCCTCGCATCCCAAATCGGTCGGATCATTTGCCAGCAATCTAAAAGATTTTGATTCTATCCGCTCGTTTCTGACCAACTCTACCCTGACGGCATTGGTCGATTTTCCATTTGCGATCCTTTTTTTGTTAGTAATCGGATACATCGGCGGATGGATGGTTGTGGTTCCGCTCGTGATGATGTTCCTCATCTTGGGGTATGCTATTTTTATGCGCAATCCTCTTCGCGAAAGTATCGAAGAGACCCATAAATCGTCTGCGGCCAAAAGCTCGATTCTGATTGAAGCGTTGCAAAATATCGAAACACTTAAAACTCTCGGAACGACGGGACAGGTTCAATGGGCTTGGGAAGAGGCAACGGGTGAAATCGCCCAAAAAAGCTTAAAATCACGCCTAATTTCGACCTCAATCTCTACCGTAACCGGTTTTTTAACCCAATTGACGACCGTAGTATTGGTAATTGTGGGGGTTTATCTGATCGGTGAGCATGAGCTAACGATGGGGGGGCTGATCGCTATTATTATTATTGCGGGACGTACCGTTGCGCCGATGGGACAAGCGGCAGCATTGATCTCCAATTATTCAGATGCCAAGGCGGCGTACGATGCGATTGAGGGGATAATCTCACAGCCTTCCGAGCGTCCTCACGGAAAAAAATTCATTACTCGTCCGGAACTTAAGGGGGAGATAGAGTTTAAAAATATCAGTTTTTCGTATGATGAATCGGATCACAGTGCATTAAACAATGTCTCTTTCAAGATCAAACCGGGGGAAAAAGTAGCGATAATCGGTCGAATTGGATCGGGAAAAAGTACCATATCCAAGCTTTTGCTCCATCTTTACGAACCGAATGAAGGGTCGATTTTACTTGACGGTATCGATATCAAACAGATTGATCCAGCGGATTTACGCAAAAATATCTCCTATGTTTCTCAGGACATTACGCTCTTCAAAGGATCTGCCAAAGATAACATAGCCTATCGCTCAACCCGTGCCAGTGATGAACAGATGATTCGCGCTTCGGTGATTTCGGGAGCGGATGAGTTTATCCGCAAACATCCGAAAGGGTATGAGATGCCTATCGGTGAGCGGGGAATGGGACTCTCAGGCGGTCAGCGACAAAGTATCGGAATCGCACGTGCGTTGCTCTTTGAATCACCGATTGTGATTATGGATGAGCCGACAAACGCGATGGATCAGTTGAGTGAAAATCGACTTATTAATAATCTCAAGAGCTATTTTGACGATAAAACAGTTGTTTTGATTACACAAAAAAATACGGTTTTACCGCTGGTCGATCGGATTATTGTGATGAATGAGGGGCAAATCTATCTTGACGGTGCGAGGGATGACGTGATTGCCAAACTCTCAGGAGGTACTGCATGAGAAAGAAAAAATATCATTTCTCATTTGATGCCAATGATTATCAGTTTATGCGCAGCCTCTCAGCCGCTGTGTTGGAAGATACTCCAACACGTCTGCGTTCCGTCCTTTTATTCTGGATTGTAACGGTTCTTTTTATATTTTTATGGGCAGCCCTTGCGCCGATTGATGAGATTGTCAGAGGGGACGGTAAAGTTATTCCCGGCGGTGAGAATCAGATGATCCAGCATTTAGAGGGGGGGATACTTAGCGCTATTTTGGTCAAAGAGGGGCAGAAAGTAAATGCGGATGATATTATGCTACGAGTTGATAATATCAAATCCTCCTCAACCTATGAGAGTTCTCAATACAAATCGGCGGAATTGCGGGCAAAGATCGTCCGTTTACGTGCTGAAACAACGGGGACCCCTTTTGCCCCGAGTGCAGAAGATCTGGCAAAAATTCCGTTGCAAATTATGCAAGAGCGCAGTGTTTATATCTCAAATCAAGAGCGTCTTCGTTCTCAAATATCGGCATTAAGTGATCAATATGCACAAAAACAAAATGATAAACTCGAAGCACAGGGGCGGATTTCCGAGCAAAAACGCTCACTTGCTCTTATCAGAGAAGAGGTCAGTATTTCTGAACCGCTGGTAGCTCAGGGGATCAAGCCGCGTGTGGAGTTTTTAAAGCTTCAGCGGGAACTGAGTGATGTGACGGAACGTTACAACGCATTATTGGCATCGATTCCTAGACTCACGGCCGCTATGAATGAGATGAGCAGTAAAATCCGTGAAGTGCGATCGGAATTTACGATGAAAGCGCAAATGGAGTTGAATGAAGCCGAGACGGAGTATAAGCGAATCGGTGCTGAGAGCTCGGCATTAGCCGATCAGGTTACCCGTACGGTGATTAAATCTCCGATAAACGGTATTGTCCAAAAACTCTATGTGAATACGGTAGGGGGAGTTATCAAACCGGGGGATAATTTGATTGAGATCGTCCCTACCGAGGGGGGATTGTTAGCCGAAGCAAAAGTAAAACCCGCTGATATCGCGTTTATCTATCCGGGACAAGACGCGATTGTAAAAGTAACGGCATACGATTATTCGTTATACGGCTCACTCCATGGAAAAGTAGTCACTATCAGCCCCGACACGGTAACCGATAAAAATGATGATGTTTATTACGTCGTCAAAGTGCAAACGGATAAAAAATATCTTGGTACAAAAGAGAAACCGCTTAAAATCATTCCGGGTATGATGGTCAACGTTGATATCATTACCGGTAAGAAAACTGTTTTGGAATACATTTTAAAACCGATTTTAAAAGCTAAACAATATACGTTTACGGAGCGCTAAGTGAAGTTGTATTTGCTGTGCGATAATAGTAGAATATGTGAGCGATGGTCGAGTAGCTTCAGTGATATGGAGGCAACGGTGTTGAGCAAATTTGCCTCTGATATCGAGTATAACGCTATTGTTTTTATCACGGATACGATGATTGCTCCTTTGCCTGATGTTGAAATTAAAAATCTTTTTTTGCATCGCGTAATGGTTTTTTCAATGACCCCTGATTTTTCTAAAGCGCAACATTTTTTACAATTGGGAGCTATGGGGTATGGCAATGCTATGATGCATGAATCCCATTTGCACTCCGCCTATCAGGCACTTGAAGAGGGGAAGGTATGGCTTCACCCCGATTTTATTACGTTGATGATCTCTCAGATTCGGGATCAAAAAAGCTCCAAAGATAAGTCGTTGGCGGTATTGGATGTTTTGAGCCATCGGGAGCGCGAAGTTGCTATGATGTTGGGTGACGGAGCTACCCATCAAGAAATTGCCGATGCGTTGGATATCACCGTTCGCACGGTCAAAGCACATGCGAGTGCTATCTATCAAAAACTCTCGCTTAAAGATCGTCTGGCCCTCTCACTGCTCCTCCACAGCTGATTTTCGCTTCAATTAGTACCTAAGTACAATAGACTTACTTTTTTGGCTAGGCTAAAATAAGAGAATATAAAATTTTCTCATTTTAGGGGATCGCTATGGCACGAGTAATCGGATACGTAAAATCGTTAGAGCAAGGTACTTTTTTTGTCAAAGATGCTAAAGGGGCTGTTCGACAGTTAAAAGTCGGCGAAGCGATCCATGAAGGTGAACTGGTTTACGGTGCACCTACGAACCCTCAAAATGCGAAAATTGTTATTGATGTCACGATTGAGGGGAT
This sequence comes from Sulfuricurvum kujiense, assembly GCA_002742695.1. Classification (GTDB taxonomy): domain Bacteria; phylum Campylobacterota; class Campylobacteria; order Campylobacterales; family Sulfurimonadaceae; genus Sulfuricurvum; species Sulfuricurvum kujiense_A. Next base: position 12,434 of record DLUI01000043.1, read on the forward strand.
GGGTGATCTTCTCATTGCTGGAAATCAAGCGCTAAATTTTGATACCTCTTTGCTCAAAGGCGTTTTTGTCGATGAAGATGCGATTGTAACGGTTGATTCACTCAAAAGAGCGATGGCAATCAACGGTTTTGAATTGCCTGTAAATGGCGAGATAACTGAAGCGGGTGATGAGACTGCGGCAGGGGAGACGATAACAGATCAAGAACGACCGGGAAGTGATATTTTCTTTGATCGTACGGGATCGGTCGGGGATGTATCTACGTTATTGAATACTACTGGTGCTAATGCTCCTGCGGCTGCGAGTGATATACCGGCTGTAGTTCGACCTGTTGTGATAGAAAATTTAGTTGAAACGATTCCTACGGATAATGTAGGGGATACGAACGATGCGACACTCCTGAGCATCACCGATGGTTCGGCGATCGAAGATACCACAACGGCCGGAACGGTCATGGCGACCTTTAGCGTCAGCGATGAGGATACCAGCGGTATCACCGTCGACTTCGCCA
>DLUI01000050.1 GCA_002742695.1 Sulfuricurvum kujiense
CTAACGCTTCATGCCCTATTGAATAGAGTTCAAACAGCAATGAGCGTGAACGCATCGCCGCAGTAAGGCTGAAATAGGGATTTTCCGTCGATGCCCCGATCACTAACACACTGTTTTTTTCCATAACGGGGAGTAACACTTCTTGCTGGTTTTTTGCAAGACGATGCACCTCATCAATAAAAATCAAAGGCTTAGTGAGTGACCCTTCATATTGGTCAAAAATCTTTCGCAAATTCTCGATTTTCAAAGAGGTTGCATTAAATTCATAAAAGGGGAGGCCCATTACCTCGGCGATAATCCGAGCCAGTGTCGTCTTGCCGCATCCGGGAGGGCCGTAAAAAAAAGAGTGGGCAAGATTGCCTCCCTCGCAAAGAGATCGCAGAGGTGCATCAGGTGAACAAAGGTGATTTTGACCTACCACATCGTCAAATTTTTTCGGACGAAGCAGATAGGTAAAATCAGCCATTATCAGCCTGCAATAACTTTGATAATTACTTCACGCTCTTGACGCGGGCCGTCAAATTCACCGAAGAAAACACCCTGCCATTTTCCGAACATCGGGCGGCCGTCGTGAACGGGGATAGAGACTGAGGCCCCCATACGAGATGATTTGAGATGAGCCGCCGCATTACTGCCGACATGCGCATATTGTCCATCACTCGGAATGACTTTTGAGAGGGCGGAAAGAAGATCACGACGGAGATTTTGGTCTGCATTTTCAAACAAAAAGACACTTCCTGTCGTATGGGGAGTGAAAACGACACAAATCCCCTCTTTAATGCCCGAAGTAATAACGGCCTCTTTCACTTCAGAACTGATATCCATCAGTTGTGTTTTATGACTGGTTGGGAATTTGAGTGTTTTCATTTTTTACCACCTTTTGAAAATTTAGAGTCAGGCTTATATTTGTTAGTACTAAAAGGCTCATTGCTAGGCTTCGCTTTAGCTTTTGCCTTATCTTTAGTAAATGTTTTTGCCGGTTTATGTTCCGGTTTCCCCTCTGCTCTTGGGGCTTTTTTCTCATTTTTTTGTTTTTGTTTTTCCGCTTTTTCAACCGCATCTAGAAACTCACGTAAGTTGGAATACTCACTTCGCTCCAAAAAGCGTACTTTTCCGGTCGGGAGGTTATTAAGCTCGATCCCGCCGAAACTAAGCCGTTTCAAATCCACGATTTCTGCACCAAAATGGGCAAAGAAACGGCGTAATTCGCGGTTCTGCCCCTCTCCGATGGCAACTTTTAGGATCGAATAATCCCCTTGGTCTTTCTGCACCTGATAGGCGTAAAAAGGGGCAAAGCTCATAGGCCCAGCATCTGCGTGTTCATGGGCTCCGGCACTCGCATCTTCGAGTTCCAATCCCTCGCCCATAGCGATTTTCATCCCCTCGGTTACAGGACCCTTGATCTTGATCTTATAGACCCGCTCCATCTTAGAGGTCATCAACGCCGTTGCAACACGCGACGCATCGGTGAGGAGCAATAACCCCTCAGAAGCAAAGTCGAGCCGCCCGACCGGAATATAATGGCGATACTGTTTTGCAAGAGAATCGTAAATGGTTTTACGCCCTTGAGGATCTTTTTTCGTCACCAGCTCACCGCGCGGTTTGTTATAAACGATAACGGTAAATTGGTCACTCGGAACAATCTTGTTTCCGCTGATCATGACGTTGGCATTACGCTCGTCTACCTGTATCGCAGGATTGGTTTCAACTTCACCGTCAATTCGGACATAGCCATCCAAAATAGCCTGATCGGCTTCACGGCGTGAATAGGTCGAGTAGTGGGCAATATATTTATTAAGTCGCATCATGAGATACCTGCTTCCACGAGTGTATGAAGATGCAATGCACCTCTAATGAGGCCGGAGGAATCGGTCACCACCAGCAACTGAATTTTTTTGGTCTCGATCAACACCAGCGCATCACTGGCCAACATCGTCGCATCGTCAATGACGAGAGGATTTTTCGTCGCATACTCATACGCAGGAGTATCTAAAGAAAAGGTCTCACTCAAAAGAGCACGACGAATATCACCGTCACTCAAAAGACCGGAGAGTCTCCCTGATCCGTCGGTGAGCATAACTGTACCCAGCCGCCCCTCGCTGAGAGTCAATATCGCCTCTTTAAGGGGAGTATTTTCATTGACGATCGGTAAGTTCTCCGTTCGCATCAAATCAGATACTTTCACAAACAACCGTTTACCGAGTGCTCCGCCGGGATGAAATGAGGCAAAATCCTCTTTTTGAAAGTTACGAGCTTTCATCAAACACACCGCCAAAGCATCCCCCAACGCAAGGGTCAACGTCGTCGAACTGGTAGGGGCGATATCAAGCGGACATGCTTCGACAGTGACATTGATGTTTATCACCTCATCGCTGTAGCGTCCAAGTGTCGAGGCGGCGTTTCGTGTCATCCCGATCAAAGGGATATTAAAACGTTTGATATGAGGGAGAATAGAGCTGAGCTCAGGGCTCTCGCCGCTGTAACTGATGGCGAGAACCGCATCCTCTTTCCCGATCATCCCCAAATCGCCATGCAGCGCTTCGGTAGGGTGGAGAAAAAAGCTCGGAGTTCCTGTGGAAGCAAGCGTTGCGGCGATTTTGGCACCGATAAGCCCCGATTTTCCTACTCCGGTAATAACAAGTTTACCTTTACACGCAAGGATGATCTCTACGGCACGAATGATCTCTTCCCCGAGTCGTTCGGAGGCCTCGCGAAGTGCGTCCGCTTCAATTTCAAGTGTGTTTTTGGCTATTGCGATATAATCGTTGTTCATAAAAGTTATTATAGCTCAATAACCCTTTAAAACTGGTGCCTGTTTATGCAAAATCTTTATCTTGACGTATCACATCTTGATCAACGCAGTGTCACGAAATTCGCCCTCAGCGAAGAGGTGATGATGGAACACGCTGCAATGGCTATGGCACATTTAATCCGCTCACGTTTTGCTCCCGACTCCTCTATTCTTATTGTCTGCGGAAGCGGTAACAACGGGGCTGATGGCTTAGCACTTGCACGATTGCTCAGGGGAGAGTATCACGTAAGTGTCCATATCCCTTTCGGCGCAAGTTCACCGCTGGCACATTTGCAGCGAGAACGAGTTGAGACTTTAGGATTGAAACACTCATCCCTAGAAGGGGACTATGACGTTATTGTCGATGCACTGTTCGGATCGGGTTTAAATCGCCCTCTCGGCCCTACCGCAATAGAGGTATTGGTATCGATGAACCGAATGAACGGATTTAAAATCGCATGTGATGTTCCCAGCGGTCTTTATGCCGACGGCACCTTTGATGAGCCTATTTTCCATGCCGACATCACCCTCACAATGGGTTCACTGAAACGAGGTTTATTCAGTGATGCCGCTAAAGAGATCGTAGGTGAAATTAAAGTGAGCGAGTTGGGAATCAATCGCCATACCTACGAAACACCCTCATCTTGGCAGTTATTAGAGGAAACCGATTTGTCTCTCCCCTACCGCGTCCACACCTCAACCAACAAAGGAAGTTACGGTCATTTAGCGATCGTTTGCGGTGAAAAAATCGGAGCATCCGTCATCGCCGGCTCAGCGGCACTTCGTTTCGGAACGGGATTGGTTAGCCTTATCAGCAATGAAAACGTCACGATCCCCTACGAGCTGATGCAAAGCCATTCTCTCCCCGCTACTACTACCGCCATCGCATTAGGCATGGGGCTAGGGGTAGAGTTTTGTGATGATGAACTCTCCTCCTTGCTCGACAATACGCTTCCCCTTGTTTTGGATGCTGATATTTTTTACCACCCGATGTTTGGTAAACTCTTGAAGCGTGAGAGTATTGTCCTCACCCCGCACCCAAAAGAGTTCACCCAAATATTACGTGTCTGCGGTATTGCCGATATCGATGTCACCACATTGCAAAATAACCGATTTGCCTATGTAGAGCAATTTTGCGCGGCCTATCCTAACGCGGTGTTAGTGCTAAAAGGCTCTAACGTCATCATCGCTCAAGGAGAACAATTTTTTGTCAATCCACTCGGAACCGTTGCATTGGCAAAAGGGGGGAGCGGCGACGTTCTCAGCGGTCTTATCGGGGCATTGCTGACACAAGGATATACACCGCTCATCGCTGCGATCCAAGGCTCGCTAACCCATACACTGGCAGCACGCAAATTTGATAAAAACAACTATGCTCTCACCCCATTTGATTTAATCGAAAGACTCACCTGTTTATGAAAAAAATCGTAACCCTTTTCAGCGGGGAGGGAACCAACCTCGCCAACTTGATCGAAAAAATCCATCTCAAACATGCCGCCATCGTCTGTGCAATTACCAATAATCCCGACGCGGGAGGAATACTCAAAGCCAGAAACGCGGGAATTCCGGTCGAAATACTCGATCATCGCGACTATGAGAGCCGTGAAGCGTATGATGCTGCATTGGTTGAAATGATTCAAGAATATAATCCTGATCTTGTCGTCCTCTGCGGATTTATGCGGATTCTAACCCCCGTCTTTACCTCGCATATCCGCTCCATCAACCTCCATCCTGCGCTCCTCCCCGCATTCAAAGGGGCACGTGCGATTGAGCGAAGCTTTGAAAGTGACGAAAAAATCTGCGGTGTCAGCGTTCATTGGGTCACAGACGAACTCGACGGCGGTGAGATAATCTTGCAAAAAAGTTTTACCAAAAATTCCTCCGATACTTTAGAAGAATTTTCGGCTAAAATTCGCGAAATCGAGCATGAGATACTCCCTCTCAGTGTACTAAAAATTCTAAAGGACTAG
>DLUI01000006.1 GCA_002742695.1 Sulfuricurvum kujiense
GGCTTCAATCCCAGTTTTCGCATCGACTCGACACGGCGGATCAAATTCCCTTTTCCGGTAGAGAGTTTGTTCATCGCCCCCTCGTAGCTTTTCTGGGTACGTCCGATCTGCTCACCGATTTTCTCCATATCCTCCACAAACGCCACCAGTTTCTCATACAACGCTTCGGCAGATTCGGCAATCGCTTTGGCATTGCGTTCTTGATACTCGCTTCTCCAAATATGCTCGATGGTACGAAGAGTTACAAGCAACGTCGAAGGGGAAACAACGACGATATTTTGTTCGTATGCTGTTTTGAAAAAGGTGTTATCCTGCTCCAGTGCGAGCAAAAATGCCCCCTCAATCGGCATAAAAAGGAGGACAAAATCGAGAGTCCGAACCCCGCTGAGCTGTTCGTACCGTTTACCGCTGAGTCCTTTGATATGGGCGTGAATGGAGAGGAGATGCTGTTTGAGTGCATGAGCACGCTCTTCATCGCTTTCGGCACGGATAAAGGCATCATAGGCAACGAGTGAGACTTTGGAGTCGATAATGATATCTTTGTTTTGAGGGAGATGGACGATAACGTCGGGACGGAACTTTTTCCCCTCTTCATCGCTGTAGGTATTTTGTGTTTCATACTCGTGCCCCTCACGAAGCCCCGATTCTTCGAGTATCCGCTCCAACACAATCTCTCCCCAGTTTCCTTGGGTTTTGTTCTCTCCCTTGAGGGCTTGAGTGAGGTTGATAGCATCTTGGCTGAGCCGTTCATTGAGAGTTTTGAGGCGGAGGATTTCGTCTTTGATACTTTGGCGCTCTTTCGCATCGTGGATAAATTGCTCTTTGCTCTGGGTTGCAAACTGGGCGATCTGCTCACGAAACGGTTTGAGGAGCAAATCAAGCCCTTTCGTATGGGCTTCATCAAACGTTTTCGCTTTTTGTTCGAAAATCTGTGCCGCTAGCTGCTCAAACTGTACTTTCATCTGCACTTTTGCTTCATCAAGGAGGCGTATTTTCTCTTCAAAGGAGCGAGAAGACTCTTCATGACGGGTATGGAGCACCGCGTAATCGCGTTCTAATGAGTGATACTCTTTTTGGGAATTATCAAGATCCATTTGGATTTTTGATTTGAGAGTTTGTTCCTGAAGATAAAGTTCTTGGAGTTGTACTGCACGCGCTTCAAGGAGCGCGTAGTGTTGGCGGGATTGGTTCCACATCCATCCGAGTGTTCCGGCGACTATAAAGGCTATAAGGGTTGTTATTTCGTACATCATAAGGGTGATTATAGCCCATCACTCCTAAGAGGGAAAAAAGTTGGCAAATTGCCCTATTTTTTCTCTCCTAGCGCCGTTCCCAAATATCCCAACGATCCTACTGCACCCGCGAGACTTTGCTGCCAATCGGCAGGCATAAAGACCACTTTAGAGTTATCTGAATCACTCAGATTTTTCACGCTGTCGATGTAGCGTTGAGCGAGGAGATAATGGGGTGCTGCTTCTCCGCCTGTAAACCCTTGAGTAACAATCATCATCGCTTTGCGGTCTCCGTCTGCGAGTTCCACTTTTGCCTGCGCTTCAAGTTTTGCCGCTTCGAGCCGCCCTTGTGCTTCCAAAATAACCGACTCTTTAAGCCCTTCAGCTTTGGCAATCGCTGCTTTTTTCTCTCCGTCTGCGATTAAAATCGCCGCTTCCCGTTCACGATCTGCCGCCGCTTGCCGCTCCATTGCCTCTTGGAGATTTTGGCTCGGACGGATATCTTGGACTTCCAAATTACCCAGAGTGAGCCCCCATCCGCTGAGTGAATCACGGATTTTCTCGGCTACTTGTGCCTTAATTTGATCACGCTGAGAAAGGGACTCGTTCAACGTCATCCCCCCGATTACCGCACGAAGGGTCGTCGTGGTCATATTTCCCACCGCACTCTCAAAATTACTGATCGAATACGATGCCTTTCCCGGATCGGTAACGCGGTAAAAAACCACCGCACTGATAATGACAACGGCATTATCTTTGGTGATGACCTCTTGTTCACGCGTTTGCTGAATCAGCTCTTTGGTGACGATTTTATACCCGACAATATCCACAATCGGAATCAACAGGTGCAACCCCGGTAACAATGTCGTATGGTATTTACCCAACCGCTCGACAACCCACTCTTCCCCTTGAGGAACGATACGTACCATTTGCGAGAGCGTATACACCACCGCCACCATTAATACTAACGGAAAAAGAAGACTTACATCCATGACGATACCCTTTGATTTAAATTTTTTCGACGATAAGCGAATTGCCGTTTACTTTTACAATCCGTATCTCACTGTTAACCTCGATGATCCCATCCGCACTCACCGCAGGCCAATGACGCCCCCCGATCACAGGCTCATATAAAGAAACTTCCCCCTCTTGATGGGGTGATATCTCGGTTAATGCTACCCCTTTTATCCCGACAAACTCATTATGGGTCCCCACCGCATCTTGAGGCTCATCTCCCAAACCCCGCTTTTTGAACACTATTGCCCCGATCATCATAAATGCCGAAGCAATAATCAACTGCCAAAAGAGTGATTCAGGGAGGAAAAACGATACTGCCGCCGCCGCTAAAAAACCCACCCCCGCAAACAACGCGAAAAAAGTGGGCATCATCATTTCAACCACAAATGCGATAACCCCTAAAATAAGCCAAATATAATATGACATCCTTTACCCCTGCATTTCGATAGCGGCATACCGTTTTTCGAGTGCCGTTAATTCTTCAAATTTAGGTCCATTCACCAATTTTAAAAAGATCCCAAAACCGATGAGTAGCAAAGGTACTTCCAATTGTCCCCCTATCAAATACAAAATGATCCCTCCGATCGTTACAGCTTCACATATACTCCATAAAATAAATAATGTAGACATGTAATTTGAAAAGAATGAGGGCTGATTTGATTTTTCAGCAACTTCATTTTTTTTAAATATTTGATCTGATGATAACAACTTTGGTCGTAAGTAGCGAATCATTCCGATAGCTAATAAAGTATACGCAAAGATTCCGTACGTCACGCTCGTTAATGTTGATACATCGTTAATAGTAGGAGGAATTGGTGCATACAAATGTATAAACACGATTACAACCCCGTATGTAAAGCTACCCATGATCATGGCATAATGAATAAATCGAAATGATCGAAGTTTTTCTCGAATAAGCGCATGTATATCTTCCATACCTGTCCTTTTTTGAATAATTACGACATAGCATACAACTTCAATACTTACGCTATAATAAACTAAAAAAAACGAACTTAAATGAAAATATCATCCAATGCCTTATGTCCTTGTCACAGCGGTAAAAAATACAAGCAATGTTGTCAGCCCTACCATAGAGGTATTCTCCCCTCTACTGCAGAAAAGCTAATGCGATCACGCTACAGTGCCTTTGCTCTGGGTTTAGCGGAGTACATTATGGCAACTACCCATCCGAACAACTCTGATTACACGGAAGAGACAGAGAGGTGGAGAAAAAGCATTTTGAATTTCTCGCAGACTACCCGCTTTTTAGGTTTGAAAATAGGTGAATTTAGTGATGGCAAGGAGGAAGCGTTTGTGAGATTTGAAGCAATTTTGGATGGCGGCTCCTTGTGTGAAAAGAGCCGTTTTTTAAACGTTGAGGGAAAATGGCTTTATGAGAGCGGTACGTTTATTTAAACGGATTTCCATTAATCACCAATCGAAATCCGATATCATTGGCTACGAGATCGGGGCGCGAATATCCCCGAAACGCACTGCGCAAACATAAGTACCCTGTTTTATAGCTTCCGCCGCGACGTACTTTAAACGATTCCCCCTCGGCTCCGCCGATACGGGGGCTGCCGTCGGTTGGGGCGCCGTTGTAGTTAGCGAAAAAATCATCTTCGCACCACTCCCATACGTTCCCCAAAAGTCCGTAAATTCCCAGTCGATTTGGAGCTTTGCCGTCGACCACCGCCGTTCTTCCGTTCGAACTGTACTCATAAATCGCATAATCATCGAGCAATGCTTCCGAATCTCCGAATGAAAATCGGGTATTCCCCCCCGCTTTGGTGACATATTCCCACTGTGCTTCGGTCGGTAACGCGTAAAAGCGGGTTTTCCCTTCATAGCGGTTAAGCAGTTCCACATAGGCTTTGGCGTCGAACCAGCTTACCTGCTCCACCGGATGACGGCGGGAGCTCTCCTCTTCGACTTTGTCATTTTTGAAAAAAGAGGGGTTAACGCGGGTCAGTTTGAAATACTGTTCTTGGGTTATCGGATACTTCGCAATCCAAAATCCGCCCAGTTTTACAGAATGGGCGGGAGATTCCACCTCTCCCCCTTCGTTATACTGCGGATTGCGCCCCATCGTATATTCGCCGCCATCGATGTAGAGAAACTCCATACCGATCGAATTCGTAAAATTTCTGGGAGTCTCTACCGCTGCAACAACGGTAGTTTCTTCGGATTTCTTGGTAAAAAAATCGAACAAGATGAACCTTTTAAAATATCTTTATTGCTTTTCTAAAAACAGACATAGCAAAAACCGTTCACATCTTCAACTCTCTCCTCTCTACTTTCTCTATTTTCAGATAAAATATTTTGTATGAAATTCTTTCTTACTCTCATTCTCTTCCTATCGTGTATTAATGCAAAAGAGGTTGAACTCTATGCAACGGTGGGAATGCTCTCCCACCATTTCGGCACGAATGAGAGCGGAAATGACTATAATGAAAACCATAAAGCCTTCGGCGCCGAAGCGGTGCTCGATCAGCGCTACACCCTCGCCTATCTCCACTTTATCAACTCTCGTGACAAAACGACCGACATCATCGCCCTCGGATATCGCTACGATTTTATTGACTCTTTTGGAATTTACGGCGTAGTCGGATACCAAAGAGGATATTGTTTTGACGGTTTGAAATCGGTTGAATGCACCGAGGGCAAAGACAACTCCGGTATCGCCTTTATGCCGATGCTCTATTACCGCCACAAATATTTTATAGTCGACTTCATAACGCAAGGGAGTATGGTTGCTCTCAAATTCAATCTTAAACTCTATCCGTACTAAATACTATCCTTTCTTGACAACCCGCTTCACTATAGTTTATAATGTCGGAACAAAACAATGACCTGTCAATGACATCTCACCTAGAACTCGCCGATTAAATCCACACACTTTAAGGCACTCCACGCATGAGCGATACCGCAAAAACTCCTCGAAACAACTCTAAGAATCGTACCCACATCCCTGTTGATGGATTCACGATTGAAGCCCTCCGTACTAAAAAGCTCGAAGATCTCCTAGAGATTGCCGCCTCGTTAAATATTGAAGATCCTAACGAACTCAAACGTCAAGATCTCATTTTTGAAATTCTAAAAACACAGGTACAGCAGGGAGGATTCATCCTCTTTACCGGTATTTTGGAGATTATGCAAGACGGCTACGGCTTCTTGCGTGCGGTAGACCAAAGCTTCAGCGACTCGATGCACGATGCCTATGTATCGAGCACCCAAATCCGCCGCTTTGCTCTGCGTAACGGAGATATCGTTACGGGACAGGTTCGTGCGCCGAAAGACCAAGAGCGCTACTACGCCCTTCTCAAAGTCGAAGCGATCAACTACCTCCCTCCCGAAGAGTCTAAAAAACGTCCGTTATTCGAAAACCTTACCCCTCTTTATGCGTTGGAGCAGATCAAACTCGAATATCAGCCGACTAAACTAACGGGACGGATGATGGATTTGTTCTCTCCTATCGGTAAAGGGCAACGCGGTCTTATCGTCGCACCTCCACGCTCCGGGAAAACAGAACTGATGAAAGAGATCGCCCACGGTATCACCAGCAACCATCCCGAAATCGAACTGATGGTTCTNNGAAGTCTACAGCTCAACCTTCGATGAACCGGCAAAAAACCACGTTAAAGTGGCTGAAATGGTGATCGAGCGGGCAAAACGACGTGTTGAGCTTGGCAAAGACGTCGTGATCCTCCTCGACTCCATCACCCGACTCGCTCGTGCGTACAATACCGTTACTCCGAGTTCGGGAAAAGTCCTCTCAGGGGGAGTCGATGCCAACGCAC
>DLUI01000062.1 GCA_002742695.1 Sulfuricurvum kujiense
TATTTCGTGATGATTTTAATATTATTATTTTGTTTGGTTAAAAACAAAATAAGCTTTTGATCTTTTTTCCCTGTCAATAAAACAGAATTGGACTTAATCTCAGCGAGGGTGAAATTACGGACACTTTGCCCGACTTTATACCATTTACCGCTGATTAATACCGATTTATTCATTATTGCAAGAAGCCGTAGCGGTTCCTCGAGCACTTTTGGTTGAGCCAAAACTCCCATACTGCCCAATTTAGGAGGGGCTAGAAGATTGGATCCCGATTTTACGGTCGGTATTGCTTTTTTCATTTTCATCGGATCACGCAATGAGTTGATAAATCCATCCGGTACACCGATCCGTGCAGGAAGAATGGCAAGAATTTGCTCATCAACCCACGCTAACTCTTTATCGCCGTTTGGTTGCGTCATTACGGTTACGGCGGGTGAACTTACAGACGGGACAGTAGCATGGAGTACCATCATACTCATAAACCCTATAAGTATATATTTTTTCATTGTCTTACGATCCCCCATACTGAGATATTAAGATCCCCTTTGAGTTTTTCATCAGCACGAATGTTGAATTTATGTAAATCAACAACCAGATGACTTTGTTCGAGGGCATTAATGAATTTTAACGTATTTTTATACGGTGCTTCGGACGCAATAATAATGTCTAAAACATGTCCGAATGAACTGTTGTCTGTCTGCAAGGTATTACCGAATGTGGCTAGTTTTACCTTGTGTACACGTGCGTATCGTGAGACAGAATCCAAGTACCCCCCCCACACTTTTTCATCATAGTATAAAGAAGAAATTTGTTCCAATTGCTCTTTGATGTACGTATTGTATTGTACATACAGAGTACGTTGACGCTCTATCTCTACTGTTTCACGCTCTATTTGAGTAATTCGTTCAGGCGGATTAGCCGATAAGTATTGCTTGTCGATATTTAATTCATTTTCAACTTTAACCGCTTTTTCATGAGAAACTTTGAAACTGGCTTCCGAACTCTCCCAAAACAATAAATACGAAAAAGCGAATAAAGAGGCAAAAATGATAATGAACAACATCATTTTGTCACGCTCACTTTTATGAGAGAGCGATTGGTCTAATGTATAGAGGTAGTCTTCAATTTGTAATTTCATTTGATTACCGCCTTGAGTTCACTAAGGTAGGATTTTTCCTCTTCATTGTACGAAATAAGTTCAAGATTAAAATCATACTGATCTCGCTTTACATCTGTCAAATGTTTGAGTAATGCAGTAATATCTTGCGTACTTGATGATGTCAATCCAAAGGTAAATATTTTTTTGGTATCGTTCATATCTTCTGCATACGCAACAGTTTTAAGTTGTACACGATATTGATTGAAACTACGGGTAAAATCAGCCATTATTTTGGCTTTCATCGGATAGTTGACTTTTTTATCATGTACTTGTACCAACGTATCTTTCTTTTGTTTATAAGCACTCATCTGCTCATCCAAAAGGGTTTGCGCAGCCTTTTTGTTTGCTAATTTTAAATTGACAGTTGCTTCCCGTGTCATTTTTTCGATATGAACTTGCTCATACTCTTTGGTAAGGACGGCATGGTGAAACTCTTCTACATAGGAAAGTCCCCAATAAACACCGGGGTAGAGCAGGGCTGCAGCTAAAGATGCGGCAGCAACCAAAATGAGTTTCCCGCTATCACGTTTTGCAAAAGGGGGTGGACGGTGAAAAATGGTAAAGTTACATTCATACCGTTCAACTGCTTCTAGACGCCCATAAAGGTGCATCAGCTGATGAATCTGATCTACTCTCTCCCCATTGGTGTTAAAACCGAAATTGAAATCAAACGGGGCTGTTTTGATTCCTAAATAGGTTTGTGCGTATTCATCCAGCCCAAGAACTTTTCCTGCTCCCGTACCGATATAAATTTCATCAAATTTTTTGATGTCATAGGCTCTTTTCGCATAGGTNNGAGGTGTTAAGACCTTCTTCTGCCAGCATCGTTTCAAAAGCAAGAAGATCTATTTGTTCACCTAAAAGTTCACAAAAACGTTCATGCATTTGTTTGAGCGAAAATTTCAGTGATTTGGCATAAATGAACTCTTGCTCACTGTAAATAGAGAAAAATGCGTCATTTTCTTGAAAATAGATAAAACAATGTACATCCGTCGAATCAATGAGCTCTTTTACATAAAGTGATTTGAGTAATAGGGGTACGGGGACAATTTGATCGATGTATTTTAAGGTATCGACGACGTGAAGAAATTCCTGTTCAAGTGTTAGAGGATCGACAACAAAGATATGAAAAAAACGTTCACTTTCTGTACTTCTGTGAATTGCTTCGATATATTTGATATGGTATTCGATGGCCATATCCAAAGCAAGCTCTTCGTATACTTTGTTTTCTAATGCATCGTATATATCATCATCCGGAATATTTTTACTTATTCCGATCAGTGTCGAGATAAACCCTTTTGTATTTAAAAAAGAGACTGCATATTGTTCTTTTGAAAAAGAAGGAGAAGATGTTTTGGATATGGTATTAAACGTACTACCATAATAATCACCTTTGTAAGGGTTCGCCGATACGATGGTTGAATAGGTTTGCTGTTTGCTTTTACTCATCCTCTATCCTATTTAAAATGTACTAGAACCATACCGCAAAAGCGGTTTTCTTGGTAAAACTCTATTCGATAGCTCTTATGAGCGGTATCAATAGAGTATTTTGGATCTAAATCGCTCAATCTAACAGCTAAGTTAGCCTCATCCTTTACCCCTTTTTTGGTAAATCCGATGATGTTAACCCTTGTATTAAGATCATGGTTGATAATCTTAAAATCGGCAGTTACAAAAAAATCTGTAGCAAATGAAATAGTTTCTATTTTCCCATCTTTTAAAACAGTGATCGGCGTAGGACAAAACTCTTTTTGATGATAGCTGGGAACAAGAGAACTTATCTTTTGGTTACCGATAAAAAGATCGTATCGCTTCTGATTTTTTCGTACACTTCCCAATGGATGGGCGAATATAAACTCATTACCATCTGATTGTAGCGGAATGAAACTTAAACTGTTTTTTAAATCCTGCAGATCTAAATAAATATTGTTGTTAATAGTTAGATAATCATGATTTTTAAGTAATTGTTGTATAACAGCAGGCGTGAGCTCAAAATTACGTTCAAATTTTATCCCCATGAGTTTCATATAACATTCAATAGCATGCAGGTGATAAAAAACTTTATGATGCAATGTTGGGAGATTTTTGCTGGTTTCGATGGCGAACGCAGGTTTATTATGGGAAACGGCAAAATAGGTTAAAGAGTGTTTCATCGCTTCATCATCAAAACGGGTGTTTGTATTGCGTACATCGAAAAAATGGTGTCCCTCTATTAAATCGCTATTAAGCTCACTACTTACTTGAGAAGCGATTTCGTTTAAATTTCCGAAAGGGTGCTCGGCATCAAGAACTCCTTGGTCTATAACACACGTTTGTCCCCAAGCGTTAGGGTTGAAAATAGTGTTGAGGTGCTCCTTGCGATAAAATCCGTGACCGTCGTGAAGATTTAAAATAAGGGCGACTTGTTTTTCGGTGATAATGTTTTGAATCTCTTGGACGGTTTCTATATCAGCATCATTTGGATCGACATCGGAGAATTTTCGGTTCATATCACCATTAACGCCACGGCTATCTTGTTGAATACTGAGGCGGTTTAAATCCGGAACAATCCAAAGATTTCCTTGTTTGATTTGATAGTATCGCGATAATAGTGCTGCAGAAAAATAGCTTCCCGGTTCATTGCCATGAATTCCCGCAATGACCAGCAATGTCGGTGAATTAAGAATGTCCGTCTCTTTTTTAATAATATTAAAAGGGAGTGCATGGACAGATGTAATGAAAAGAAAGGAGAGAAGCAAGGAAAAATACATCGGTTATTCTTCCGTGAGAATCGAGATCGATTGATTGGCGTTCAATCGGATCAAAAGCGATTTTTCTCCTTCAAATCGGTGGGAGTCACTCACATAGAGTTGATTAAAAGTAACCCAAAAAAGGTTTTGCTTCTCCCCAGGATAGGGGATAATATTAAGACTGTCCAAAGTAATATTTTTTGTTTCATTTTTGCTGAAAATGCGTTCTTTATAAGCCTTGAACTGAGCAAAACTCATCCCATCGTATCGTTTAAATGAAGTGTCATAGTTCGAGATATAACTATCGAGATCATTATACGTCCAAGCGTATTTCCACTGATATAAACCTGCTAAAATTGCTGAATAAGCGGCAGGTTTAACCCATTGTTTCAAAGAAGAGTCGATAATCAAGAGGGTATTCGATGGATTGATGCTTTGATCCAGTTGGATTAAATCGTTGTTATTGATAGCAATACACCCTTTGGTAAAGGGGTCGCGTGAACCGCTAAGAGGGACGCCGTGAACCCATATCCCGTCTCCGTTTTTACCTCGGATACGGTCATATAAATTGGGGTAAGAGGTGACAAAAGCCATTGGGCCGTAGAAGGGGTCAACACGTCTCTTTTTCTCGGTTAAGGTATAAATACCTATTGGAGTTTTGAGATCTCCTTCTACCCTTTTATCCCCTGCATTTTTTCCGGTAAAGGCACTGTACCGCTTTTTAAGGGAAAATCGTTTTTGAGCATCCGGCGTATATAGCTCTAAAGACCCTTTTTCTTTGCTGCAAGCCAAGAGCGAAAATGCCCGTTCGAAATAACCGAAACGGAGATCTTTGTTGAAAAGGGTTCCTGACCAATAGGTAGGGGTATTCATCTGGCTATCGAGCAATTTTTTACCGCCGCTTTTGTATAACGTCAGAACCTCTGAGGATAAAAGGGTCGTAGCCGCTAAGAGTGAAACAAAGAGAGCTTTTACCATTCGTATCCCAAATCGCTTAGGAATTTTTTATCGGTTGTCCACCCTTTTTTGACCGAGACAAAGAGTTCAAGATAAACAGGTTTGGATGCTAGTCGCTCAATTTTTTCACGGGCATTTTGACCGATACGCTTGATAGCGGCTCCCCCTTTACCGATTATGATCCCTTTTTGAGAATCTTTTTCGACGATAATGGTGGCACGTATGTGCTCTACAGGAGCATCTTCATCTATCTTATCGATAATAACATCCGATTCATAAGGGATCTCATCACTGATGTTATCAAATATGGCCTCACGAATAAACTCTTTGTAAATTGTACGGATCATCTCTGTCGTAATATTTTCAGGATCATACAAATAAGGGGATTCATCGAAATGTTTGACAATAGTATCGAGCAGATCTTTTTTACCGACATTTTTATTCACGGACATCGGAATGAGAGCAAGAAAATGATCACTGAAACGGTTGTATTCTCCGATTTTTTTGAGGAGCTCGGCTTGAGAAATTTGATCAATTTTACTCAGTACAATAATATGTTTGCGCTTGTCGGAGTTAATTTCCAGAAACTTTTCATAATGGACGGTTTTATCGGATGCGGGGGCGAGATAGACAACAATGTCACAATCTCCGATGGCTTTAAGGGCTTCTTCCAACATATATTGGTTAAGAAGTTTTTCGGCCTGATGAAGTCCCGGAGTATCAACGAAAATAATTTGATCGTCATTGTGCATAACGATCGCATTGGAGCGTTTGCGGGTAGCGTTCGCTTTTTGACTTACAAGGGCAATTTTTTCACCCAAAATCCAGTTCATTAGGGTACTTTTCCCTGCATTTGGTCGTCCGACAAGAGCAACAAAGCCTGCTTTATTCATATGTAATTACCTTTAGAGGATATAACGTGCGAGGTCTTCATCCTCAACAAGTGGTAAGAGAATGGTATTAACCATCGCTTCGGTGACGGTAACGGTACTGTTTTTGTGCATTTGGGCGTTAAAACTTATATCTTCCAATACTTTTTCAACGACAGTATGAAGCCGTCTCGCACCGATATCTTCGGTTTTTTCATTGGCTTTTTGGGCATAGTGTGCCATAGCCCGCAGTGCCGCTTCATCAAATTCCAAAGCCATTTCTTCTGTTGCCAACAACGCTTTGTATTGTTCTAACAAAGAATTTTTCGGTTTAGTTAAAATCAAATGAAGTGCATTTTCATTGAGGGGTTCAAGTTCGACGCGAAGCGGAAAACGTCCTTGAAGTTCAGGAATAAGATCGCTTGGTTTAGTGAGATGAAAGGCTCCGGCGGCAATAAAAAGGATATGATCGGTTTTAATGGAGCCGAGCTTGGTCGAGACGATACTTCCCTCGACAATAGGGAGTAAATCGCGCTGCACCCCCTCTTTGCTCGGATCATTCCGTCCTTCACTTCGAGAACTTACGGCAATTTTGTCAATTTCATCAAGGAAAATAATTCCTCCGTCTTCTGCACGTTTGAGTGCTTCACGTTTCATTTGATCGTGGTTCAGAAGTTTTTCGGCAGCTTCTTGTCGTAGGATATCTTTTGCCTCGGCTACCGTAACCTCTTTTTTACTCTCTTCTTTACCCATAATAGAAAACATTTTTGAAAATGATTCTTGAACACGGGCGATTTCAGGAGGCATATTAGTGTCGTTAAATTCAACTCCACGTGCTTGGAGCTCTATCTCAACGATACACTCATCCAACGTTCCGTTACGAATGTTTTCTCGTATTTCCTCTTCGTTTGATGAGAATTGTGAGCTATTACTGAGTAATTTTTGAGTAAGGGTATCGATGACATAGTGTTCGATCGCCTCTTTATTATTCTCGTTGTGTTCTGCTTTTACCATTGATAGTGATGTCATGACCAAATCGCGTACCATGGATTCGACATCTCTTCCGACAAAGCCTACTTCGGTATATTTGCTTGCCTCAACCTTGATAAACGGCAATTGCATCATTTTGGCGAGACGGCGGGCGATTTCTGTTTTACCAACGCCGGTAGAGCCGATCATCAGAATATTTTTCGGCATGATCTCATCTTGCAAAATGGGATCAAGACGTAGGCGGCGATAGCGGGTTCGAAGAGCTAGCGCAATCGTTTTTTTAGCATTATTTTGACCGATAATATGTTGATCCAGATAATCGACAATCTCTTGAGGAGTCATGTTTGTCATCTTATCCAAGGCTCAATGTTTTAATATTGTGGTTCGTGTAGATGCATAAATCTGCGGCAACGCTAAGGCTCTCTTTAACCAGCGTCTCTTCATCTAAAGAGGCATGTTTTTTCAGTGCGCGTGCAGCGGCAATGGCATAACTTCCGCCGCTGCCGATGGCGGCAATTTCACCGTCTTCGGGTTCAACGACATCGCCGTTTCCGGTAAGGATAAAAATATGTTCTTGATTAAGAACAATCATCATCGCCTCCAAACGGCGCAATACTTTGTCTTTACGCCATGCTTTGGAAAAGTCGATTACCGCTTTGATGAGTTCCCCTTTTCGATGGGTTAACTGCTCTTCAAACATATCGAAAAGGTTAAATGCATCGGCAGTNNAGAATGCTCTGTCCGAATGTCACTTGCCCATCTCCGCCGATAACGGCTTTGTTTTTACCTTTATAAGCGAGTATGGTTGTGGCATCAAACATTTGCTATTCTCCTTTGACTTCTAAATGGAGTGTCGCGTGGATTCCATGACCGAGTTTGAGGTCTAAGTCATGCAATCCGGTTGTTTTAATTCCGTGTTTGGCATCAAGCTCTTTTTTGTCAATTTCGATATTGTGCTGAATCTTCAGCGCATCGGAAATCTCTTCTTTTGTGACAGCTCCAAAGAGATGCCCTGTGTTTCCGAGTTTTTTAACAATCGTTACTTTGATATCGGCAAGCTGAGCTTTGATGGCATTAAGCCGCTCAATCTCGGCTGCTTCATGAGCTGCTTTTTTCTTTTGTTCCGATTCATATTTTTTTAATACTTCGTTTGTAGCAGCGAGTGCTAACCCTTTGCCGATCAAAAAATTCTTTCCGTAGCCGTCGGCTACCTCTTTAATTTCGCCGGCTTTTCCGACCCCTTTGACATCTTTTGTCAATAATACTTTCATTTTAATCCTTGATTAACCGCGAACGATTACACCGCTATAGCCGACTATACCGTGCGCTAGGTTGGAAACTTTAGTGTATCCCATATCGATCAAAATACGTTGACAGTGGGCACTTCGGCTTCCTACATGACAATACACAACGATGTGTTCATCTTTTTCCAGTTTTGACTCTGTGAGTGTTTGGAAAAAACTGCTCGTCGGTACCAAAACATCCGCTCCGGCGATGCGACCCATTTTCCACTCCATCCATTCACGAACGTCAACCACTTTAAAGCTAACCATACCGAGCTCACGCGCTTCAAAAAGGGAGGTTAGTTCATCGCTATCAAGATCGCTTTTGTGCAATAACATTTCACACTCTTCTTTGGTCAACCCGCGAGAGTGTTGGTGAGTAACCTCTTCGATTCCCATCTCGAGACGCTTAGCCGCTGCGAACTCCGGAGTACAGAAAATTTGACAGTGACAGACGCCCTCTTCGGGTAGCTCTTTTTCGATAGCAGTGGTACAAGGGCAAAGTCGATTATCGGTACTTTGATATTTCCCATCAACCTCTTCAACCATATAACAAGGACAAAAACGTTTGCCGTACATCATTTTATTACGGGCAAGTCCGAGTTGAACCCCCTCATTGATCTCTCCTTGAGGGTTGTAAGACCAACCGAATTGGTTGATTACTTTGTCGGTAAATTTAACCGTTTTTTCGAGTTCCGCTTGGAATTCGTCCGAATTCATATCTATTTTAATGATGCTCATACTCGAATTCCTTTATTTGTTTTTACGTGCTTTACCGGCAATGATAAAGCGTAGAGCGTTGAGTTTGATAAATCCGCCTGCATCTTTTTGATCGTAAACGGAGTCTTCTTCAAACGTACAGTATTCAGGATTGAAGAGTGAAATGTCTGAGCTGCGTCCAACAACCATCACGTTCCCCTTATAGAGTTTGAGTCTAACGGTACCGCGTACGTTTTGTTGTGTTTTATCGATAGCGGCTTGGAGCATTTCGCGCTCAGGTGCAAACCAAAATCCGTTATAGATGAGTTTTGCGTAGCGAGGCATTAATTCATCTTTCAAATGTGCCTCTTCACGGTCTAGTGTCAATGATTCGATGGCGCGGTGTGCTTTGATCATAATGGTTCCGCCCGGCGTTTCGTAGCATCCTCGGCTTTTCATACCGACGAAGCGATTTTCAACGATATCGGCACGTCCGATCCCATGACGACCAGCAATGATGTTGAGTTGTTCCAACATAACCGCAGGGGAGAGTGCTTTACCGTTTAGGCTGACAGGATCCCCTTTTTCATAACCGATTTCGATGTACTCCGCTTCATCGGGTGCATTTTGAGGTGATACGGTCCAGCGCCACATGCTCTCTTCCGGCTCTGACGCAGGGTCTTCGAGGATTCCCCCCTCATAAGAGATATGTAATAAATTCGCATCCATCGAGTAAGGGGATTTTTTACCGCTCATTTCAATTTTGATACCGTGTTCTGCTGCATAGGCGAGTAGTTTTTCTCTTGAGTTTAAATCCCATTCACGCCAAGGAGCGATAATGGTGAGCGCACTGTTTTGTCCGAGGTAACCCATCTCGAAACGGACTTGATCATTCCCTTTACCGGTAGCACCGTGGCTGACGGCATCGGCACCCGTGATACGGGCAATTTCCGCTTGGCGTTTTGCAATCAAAGGGCGTGCGATTGATGTTCCGAGAAGGTATTCACCCTCGTAAATCGCATTAGCGCGAAACATCGGGAAAACATAATCGCGTACAAACTCTTCACGTAGATCTTCGATATAGATATTTTCAGGCTTAATTCCGAGGCTGATCGCTTTGGCACGAGCCGGTTCTACCTCTTCTCCTTGACCGATATCGGCAGTGAACGTGACAACTTCACATTTGTATTCATCTTGGAGCCATTTTAAAATAACACTTGTATCCAATCCGCCGGAATAGGCAAGAACAACTTTTTTAACCTCTTTTTTCATAACTGCATCCTTATCATTGATACCCTGACTCCATATAGTGATTATGGAGTGAATACCGCGATTTTATCAAAAAAAGGGTGAGAAAAGGGTTAAAATTTTAGATTTAGGGAAGAGGGTGGTTCTGTCTGGGTAGATTTGATAAAATTGAGACTGTTTTTGAGCTGTTGCAAGATATGTGCAGTCTGCGCTTTGTTTTTTTCTAAGGAGAGCTTGCTGTGTGCAAGAAGATAGGAAGCCTCTTCCATCTCTTGAAGCGTCTCAAACTGAGGCATCTCATCCAGCAAAGCTGAAAGACGTTCAAAATCTTCAAGAATGAGAGCTGTTTTAAGCTTGGTTAGCCACATCAGTACTCTCTTTCCACGCTTCCAAAAGCCCTTTGAAGACTTGGTTTACTTCATCGATCTTGGTTGAATCGTTGTACATATTGGCTTCTACGAGGAGACGAAGCTGATACGAATAAAGTCCTGATAAATAATGGGAAATATCTCCCTGATTGTAATCTAAAATATTGATAAGTTCACTGATTACAGCATTTGAACGGTTAATCCAATAGGTGCGTCGCTCGATATCGCCATCATTGACGGAGCGCTTTGCCTGCATGTTAAAACGTAAAATTCCTTCATACATCATTTGGATCAATTTTTCCGGAGATTCTACTCCGATATTGTTTTGGGTATACGTATTGTATGCAAGATTGGTATTCATTAAAAGTCCTTTGAGTGTTTCGAATAAATGTTAATAATATTTTTGGAGGGTATTTACCCTTTTTGATCGAATAAGAGTCCGTTTACTTCTTGCATTTTCGGTAAAAGGGCTTCGGCTTGCTCGATGGGGAAACGTCTGAGCATACGGTTACTTTTGGTTTCGATAACGGAGACATAAAAATCTTCCGAAGAATTGTCAAACCCAAATTTCAATGTGGTGTTAAACGGGTTTAGCGATTGATTGAGCTGATCAATCAATTTATCCATTTGCTCTTGGGAATCAATTTTTGTCGTTTTTTGCTCTGTAACGCTTTGGGCAACTTTATCCTGATGGATTTGTGCTTTTTGCATCTGCTGGACACTTTGAACATCTGCAACATTTTGTTTTGGTGCGACACTTTGGCTTTGTTGCATCTTTGCGGTTGTCTGGAAGATTTCCATGGTCATTCTCCTGATAAAAATTATGAGGCAATTTCTACCCCTAAATCGTCAATGAAAATAAAAACTTTAATATTCACATGATAACCTTGCGCTTATGAAACGCTATGTAACTCTTTTACGCAATGAACCGCTCCTTCGTCGCCTCTCATTAATTCAACTGCTTGCGTATTTCGGGGCATGGTTTAGCAATGTCGCGATTTATACACTTTTGATCCAGATGGGTGCTGAGGCAACAACGATTGCGCTGGTCGCGGCGCTCCATTTTTTACCGGGGGTATTTCAAGCTCCCCTGAGCGGTGTGATACTTGACCGTATCCATCCGAAAAAATTGATGATACTTTTGACCCTCATCGAAATATTCTGTACCCTCTCATTAATCAGCATTGATAATATTGGAATGTTATGGTTGCTCTATCTGTTGGTATTTATTCGTATGGGAGCTTCCAGTTTTCATTTCACGGTGGAGATGTCACTTCTGCCGAGAATATTGGAAGGGAAATCCCTTCAAACAGCCAATGAGATCCATTCGATTATCTGGTCCATTTCATACACGTTAGGGATGGCGTTAAGCGGATTGGTTGTTTATTGGGTAGGGGTTACAATGGCCTTCATCCTTGATGCGGGGTTATTTGTTATCGTCCTCACACTGATATCTAAAATTAAAATTGAAGTAGAACTCTCTCAAAACGGCTCAAAGCTAAGTGCGATGATGAGGGAAGCTTTCACCTATATACGTGCCAATCCGATTGTGTACCATTTGATGATACTTCATGCGGTTCTAGGTTTTACGGCATTTGATGCACTGGTTGCATTGGCGGCAAAACAGTACTATTCGCAAATCATTGCGGTATCGTTAGGGATAGGATTGCTCAATGCCGCACGTGCATTTGGCCTTGTCATCGGTCCGATGGTGTTGGGTCGTTGGATTAATAATGCGAGGCTAGGGTGGCTGTTTCTTGCCGAAGCGGGTGCAATAGCTTTGTGGGCACTGCTGATCGATGATTTTTACGGATCCTTGATCGCTTCGGTAGCGGTCGGGTTTGTGACGACGACATTATGGTCGTATACCTATACGTTATTGCAGCATCATACCCAGAGTGATTTTTACGGTCGGGTCATTGCTTATAACGATATGGTTTTTTTGGGAGTCGGGGCATTCGTCTCTTTATTGATCGGTTATTTGGCGGCATCCGGAATAACATTAGGGATGATTACCCTCATATTGGGGGGAGTATTTTTGATCGCGGCTTTTTATTACGAATGGGTACGGCGAACGTATGAACTTAAGGAGTTTGAATGAAAGATGAGATGATAGTGGTAGTTGAGGGAAAGGAGATTGATTTGAGCAAAATAACTCGTCTCTATCCCGCTGCACTGATCAGTGCCGGAGGGGAGAGCGCCTCAGTATCTTTAGAATGGGCGGAGCTCAAAGCGGAACAGATTACCCTTGAAGCGTATGTTTTGATGTGTGATTTTGATCCCGTGGGGGAAGTTCCCCTCAATCGTATAGAAGTGCGATTTGAGACGAAAGAGGAACTATTTGCCCTTATGCAAGAGATTGCCCAAAAGCTTCAAAACTGAATACTTTACTTATGAAACAGCGTGTTCTTAGGTTAGCCATTCCTGCCGCACTAAAACATTTTCTTGATATTGTCCAAATCCTCATTGATATGCTTATGGTGGGTATTTTAGGCGTTGCGGCATTGGCAGCGGTCGGGTTGTCGATGCAGTTTATGATGGTGATTCAGGCTGTAATGACTTTTTATGCTGTCGGTTCGAGTGCGTTGATTTCTCGATACATCGGGAGCGGTAGAGTTCATCGCGCTTCGGCAGTGGTCTTTGTCGGACTGTGGGTAGCCGTGGGAGGATCACTCATTGTCGGTTTGATCGGATGGAATTTTTCGGCCGATTTTTTTCGTTGGATGGGATCGAGTAATGAGGTTATTGCCCTTGGAAGCGGATATTTCGGAATTGTCTCCTTGGGGATGAGTCTTATTTTTCTCGACACGTTAGCGTACAGTGCACTTTCTGCTGCGGGTGATACACGGACCTCTCTTTTTATTAAAATTGCTTCCGCGTTCCTTAATGCCGGATTGAATTATGTTTTTATTTTCGGTCACGGCGGATTTGAGGCGATGGGGGTCGAGGGGGCGGCATACGCGACGGTGTGTGCCTATGGATTCAGTGTTGTCATCTATGGATGGCTTTTAATCCGAAAAGGGGGCGTATTGGGAATCTACCCGATATTTCTCCTGAGTGATCTGAAAAAAATGATTGCTATCGGAACTCCGGCCGCGGTTGAGAGAGTTGTGGGGGTGACATCGTTTTTATTGTTTGTTATGATGATCGCTTCGCAAGGGACGGAAGCTCTAGCGGGATATCAGATCGGATTGCGTATTGAGGCATTGGCGTTTATGCCGGGATTTGGGTTTTCGGTAGCCGCGATGGTGTTGGCAGGGCAGTACATCGGTTCGCGTCAATACGATCACGCGTATGAGTCGGGAGTCTTGAGTGCCAAGATAGCGATGATTTTTATGGGGAGTGTCGGGATAATTTTATTCACTATCCCTGAGATCTTGATCCGATTTTTTACGAATGACAGTGCGACGATAGATCAAGCGGCACTCTATTTACGTCTTGTCGGTATCGCTCAAATCCCCCTTGCATTAACGTTTGTTTTAAGCGGTGCGCTGCGAGGTGCGGGGGCAACGAAACAGAGCATGCAGATTTCGATCGGTTCATTGTGGCTTTTTAGGATTATCCCATCGTATCTTATTGTGACGTTTGGGGGAGGAGTTTTGGGAATCTATGCGGCAATGACGATTGAGACTTTTATTAAAGGGTGGTGGTTTTGGCGAGTGTATCGCCAAAAAGAGTGGCTCAGAGAGAAAATTTAGCGCTCTTGTGCGAGTAACTCTTTGTATTGTTCTTCGATTACTTTGAGACGATTGCGGTCAGGCATTTTACGTGAGGCGATATAGCCGATAATTTCCCCGCGTTCATCGAGTTTTGGGACAATGTGGACAACAACCCAGTAAAATTTGCCGTCTTTACGAAGGTTTTTAACATATCCTTCCCAAATTTTACCGCTTTCGATTATTTTCCACATCCCTTCAAATCCTGCTTTTGGCATATCAGGATGACGGAGCAGACTATGGGGCTGTCCGACTGCTTCTACCGCAGTATATCCCGTCATTTCGGTAAATTTACGATTAACGTAGGTGATGATACCTTTGGTATCGGTTTCGGAAATCAAACTTCGTCCGTCAAATAAAACTTCTTCGTTAACCGGAGTGGGGCGTTTCATCAAGTATGTCCTAAAACTTAGATTAAAATATAAGAATGTGATTATAACTTGATTATTACTAAAATAAAAGTTAAATACCATACCTTTTTGTATAATTGTTTTTATAAATCGTTATAGTTAGAGAAAATTGGTGGTACATAAATGCAAGAATCGCAAGCGGCACTCTTTATCGATCGTAACAATGCGGGGTATTCGATTGGTTTGGCTATGTTTGAGCCTTATGGATTAAAAGGGTGGCTGTGTGAGATAGAGGTAGATCCCTCTCACCCCTACAGTGCAATCGATCGAGTGCTCCATTTGCTGTTTGTGACTTCAAGCCGTAATTTGATCATCGGAGCCTCTTCTCGAGTATTTTTTGATGAAATCGCCAATAATTTTTCAATGTTTGAGTACCGTTATGATGAAAGACAATTTGAGAGTGCGGAACAAAATGCATTGTTCAAAAAAGTTTTCGGTGTTTATTCTCTTTTAAGCCCGATAGAACATCTTAGTCTTGAGAATAGACCCTTATGTGCGCAAGCATTGGCCTTGGTATCCGATCATTTGAATCACATCGGTGCACGTGAATATGCGATTCCCACTCTTTTAGAAACATCGCAGCTTATGGAACTCGGGAATAATCCCCTTGAGCAGCTCGAAATCTCGACAATCGATACAAGAGCCCCCAGTATCGCCAAACTATTTATGAGTATGTCAACCCCTATGGGGAAACGGTTAGGCCGCTTTCGGCTGTTTTTACCGATCAAAGATTCCAGAGAACTCAACATCCGCTACGATTGGATTGATGCCGTTAACCCACACGCTTCATGGTTCGCGGAGCGTTTAGGGTTAGTGGGTGACCTAGAGCTTTTGTGGTGGCGTCTTAAAAATAACCAAATGGCTGAGATTGAGA
>DLUI01000123.1 GCA_002742695.1 Sulfuricurvum kujiense
ATCGCTACCCCCTCCTCCATAGAGTCGAGGAGTTTTGAGCGACGATTTAAAAAGTGTGTTTCATTCATGGCGTTATTGTGCCATAAATGGAACTAAATTAGAAATTTCTCTCTAAAAGTTTACCGACTTTGAGGATCGTGATGATACGATCGGCTTGTTTACCGACTCCGTCAATCATACTCGCTTCTTCGTTAACGGTATCCGGCGCAGGGCCGACATCTTTTTTCGGTAAACGTATCGCTTCAGTGAGACGATCGATCACAAATCCGGCAACGTCATCGTTATTTTTCATAACGATAAAGCGGGTCTCTTCGGTATGTTTTTGGGTTTCTAGTCCAAAACGTGAACGCAAATCGATCAATGGGATAACCGAACCGCGCAGATTAAAGACACCTAAAATATACTCAGGCGTTTGAGGAACTCGTGTCCAAGAGATCGGTTTGATAATCTCTTGAATGCTCAAAATGGGCACCGAGAACTCTTCATCCCCCACGATGAATCCGACCAATTGGATCACTTCATCGATTTTAATATCATCTCCGGAGAGGGCTTTGTTCTGCTTATTAATAATTTGTTGAAGTTTTTCGCTCATTGTTATAGCCCCTCATTAAATTTGATATTGCGTTTGACGACATTCATCAGATATTCCGGTGAATACGGTTTCGTGATGTATTCTACCATTCCTGATTCAACTCCGCGCATTCGGTCAGCTTTTCCGGTACGAGACGTAACCGCGATCAGTGGAAGATTTTTATACTTGTTGTACTTTTTAATCTCTGCCGCCAAGGTATATCCATCCATTCGCGGCATCTCAATATCGACTAACATTCCGTCAAAGTTATGATCGCCCTGTTTTAAGATATTCAGTGCTTCGACACCGTCGGTTGCTTCTACCAGAGTGATTCCCATCGGTTCAAGCGCTTTTCTCATAATGGTACGGTCAGTTTTTGAATCATCGACGATCATAACACAGTAGTCCGTCGGTGAAGTTTTAGCGCCGCCGCGTCCTTTGGCTTCCGCACTCTCTTGCCCAACGGTTGATTTAACCGATTTTGCCATTTGCATCAATGCCGCGACATCGACGATGAGGGTTACGCCGCCATCACCGCGAATGGTTGCACCCGCAATCCCCTCGATCCCTTTAAGGTATTCACCGAGAGATTTAATAACGATCTCCTCTTGTCCGACCAAAGAATCGACGATAAGACCGATTTTGCTCTCAGCCAATCCGAGAACAACGACATACGCATGTTCACTGTTATCAAATACGCGCTCAACTTCGAAAATGTCGCCGATATGGACAAGGGAAAGAACCTCATCACGAAGACGCATGACGGAACGGCTCTCAACCGTATAAATTTCATCTTTGCTGATACGAACCGTCTCAAGAACCGATGCGAGTGGAATCGCATAATACTCTTCCTGAACACCGACGAGCAATGCTTGAATAATCGCAAGGGTAAGAGGGATTTTCAGTTTCATCGACGTACCCTGACCCACTTCGGAGTCGATGTCGATCATTCCGTTGAGTTTTTCGATATTCGTTTTAACAACGTCCATCCCTACACCGCGTCCCGAAACACTCGTAACTTGTGCGGCAGTTGAGAATCCCGGACGGAAAATGAGACCGAATGCCTCTTTCTCAGACATCGTATCGGCTTCTTTTTCGGTAATAATATTTTTCTCAATCGATTTAGATTTGAGCATATCGGCATCAAGCCCTTTACCGTCATCAATAATCTGGATAACGATATGGTTACCTTCGTGGTATGCTTTAAGCTGAATGGTTCCACCCTCTTCTTTACCGGCAGCAAGACGTACTTCCGGTGTCTCGATTCCGTGGTCACAAGAGTTACGGATAATGTGTACTAGCGGATCACCGATCTCTTCAACGATTGATTTGTCAAGCTCCGTCTCTTCACCGGTAATTTCCAACTCAATTTTTTTGTTTAGTTCACGTGATAGGTCNNATCGATACGACTTGGTTTAGCTCTTCAAGGAAAGCTTCCCCTTCGTAACGCTCTTCAACATCGTCATTGATTTTGATAAGGCGATTTTTACCGAGTACGAGTTCTCCGATAAGATTCATCAAATGGTCAAGTCGTTTGACGTCGACACGGATGGTTTGTTCGACTGCTGATCCGCCACGATTTTCACCATCGTCTTTCGCTTCAACTTTTTTAGGTGCCGGAGCAGCTTTTGCGACAGGTGCAGGTTCGCTTTTAGGGGCGGCAGGTGGAGTAACCGGTACAGGAGCGGATGCTGCCGGTGCTACTGGCTCAGGTTCTTGAGCTTTATTTGAACGCTTCGCGGCATCTTCGGCTTGACGCACTGCAATAAGACGCTCGATTTCTGCTTCAACTTCCTCATCGCTCATCCCTGAATAATCCGGTTCTTCTTCGGCTGAAGGGGTCGATGATTTTGCTGAATTGGCACGTTTAGCCGCATCTTCAGCCTGACGGACTGCAATAAGGCGCTCAATTTCCGCTTCAACTTCAGCATCGCTCATCCCTGAGTAGTCAGGCTCTTCTTCACTTACGGCTGCAACGGCAGGTTTAGGCTCAGGTGCAGGGGTTGATGGAGCTGCTGCCGGTGCAGGGACTGTTTCACCTAATGATGTACCGTTTGCGACGGCATCCAAACGTGCAACACATGGATTTACTTCCAATCCGCTATCTTCTCCGCTGTCACGGATACGGACAAGGAGCGCTTTCATCAAATCAATCGATTCGAGGATAACGTCCATAACGTCAGCATCGATGACCAAATCTCCATGACGTGCCATATTGAGCAAATTTTCCATATGGTGCGTCAAATGGGTCAATACATCGAAATTTAAGAACGAACTTGCCCCCTTAATCGTATGGGCAACCCGGAATATACGATTTAGAAGATCCAAATCATCGGGTCGTGACTCCAACTCGACAAGGTCTTGGTCAAGCTGTTCAATCAGTTCAAACGACTCAACCAAAAAGTCTTGTAATATCTCTTGAAATTCATCCATTGCCTAACCCCTATTCAATATGAGCACGTACGACACGTGCTACTTCATCGTAAAATAAATTCGAATCGAATTTGACCAAGTATGCCTCTCCGCCGGCTTCTTTTCCGCGAAGTTCACTGAAATAATCGCTGATCGAAGAGTTGAAAACGATCGGAATCATTTTGAATCTTGGGTCGGCTTTTACATTCGCTGCAAAGTGAAATCCGTCCATCAACGGCATCTCAATGTCTGAAGCGATAAGACGAAGTTTTGAAGAGATACTCTCCCCGTATTTGGAATACATATCTTCCAAGATTCTAAGGCCGTTCTCACCGTCAGTCGCTTCAATAACATCAAAGCCCATCTGCTCTAATGCGTCTTTGATAATACGGCGTGCAGTAGAGCTGTCATCCAACAGAAGAACATACCCGGTAAAGTTGTATTTACCGTCTTCAAGTTTGCCGCTAGCCGGTTGATAGAGCCCCAGTTCTTGGACAACACTTTCCAAATCGAGGATTAAAAGAACCGCATCGTCTTCAATACGGGTAACTCCCGTAATCTTGGAGCTATCCATCCCGCCATCACCCGAAATAAATGATGCGGGTTCAATATCTTTCCAGTTGATACGGCGGATTCGTTTCGCTTCATGGACAACAAATCCGATCAGAATGTTATTGAATTCAGTAATAATAACCCGAGACTCTTTTTCTATTCCATCAGGTGCGTCAACACCCATCCATTTGGCCAAATTCACTACGGGAATAACAACACCGCGAAGGTCAAAAATACCTTCGATAAACGGCGGGGTTCCCGGTAATTCGGTGAGTTTTGGAAATCGGATGATTTCACGCACTTTTGCGACGTTTATACCATATATACCCTCGTATACTTCATCGCCTTCGCGCTTAAATATACGAAAATCGACAAGCTCCATCTCGTTGCTGCCGACTTTTAAAGTATCTCCTTGTCCCTTCATCGGGGCTCCTTACGAAAAATTGCTTCGTGCAATAACGTCTTATTTTGACTTGATTGTACAGTAAAGTATCTTTCATTGCAAGCAAAAGCACCCACATTAATGTAATGCAATTGAGAGAAATGAAAAGAGCAATTCTGATGAAAATGCCCCTCGATCAGAACATCAACGGATTCTAGTTTAAGCGATTCTAAGCGCCTCTGTATCAGTCCATGAAAATTCTCGATGCTACGGCAGTGTGATTTTCGCTTCATCTGCACTTCCAGCCACCTAACGATAAAACCACCCCCGAATGTATCGATGGTTCGGAGAAAACCTAAGACCAACGGGCTACGTATCAGAGCCGTATAGATTTCGTATCCCAATCCCATAGCACTGTCACCATGCGAAAAGGCTATTTTTTGCCCTTCATACGTCATCATCATAGGCTGATCCTCGCGACGGATAACTTCTATATTTGAGAGTAAATTTCCGAGCAGAAAATCGTGATTTCCCTCTAAATAGAGTATTTCCAGTCGTTCAGAGAGGCGATTAAGAAGTTCAATTCCCTCAGTGTTATAGTGATACGTTCGCGGTATAGGCCCATAGAGCATATCAAATACGTCTCCCATCAAGATGAGTTGAGGGGTCACAATTTCACCTGATTCGAGGGCATAAAGAAAATCGATAAAAGGGGTACGCCATGGGGCGCAGTGGGCATCTGCGATGAGAATCGCACCGCTTTGGAGTATTTTAGGGGACATACGAGATTTTCGGTATTCCGAGAGATTCATCCAATCCCATCATGATGTTGGCATTCACCAACGCCTGTGAACTGGCACCGCGCATTAGATTATCAATCGCACACATCGCAACGAGTCCATTGCCATGACGCGTGGCATACATATCGGCAAAATTGGTTCCCGAGGTCATTTTCGTATGAGGAGGAGCATTGCGTACACGGACGAAGGGTTTGCCCTCATAAAATGTATTCATCAGTATCAATGGATCACACTCTGATTTAAGAGTTGCATAGACACAAGCCAACATCCCCCGCGTCATCGGAACCAACGAGGGGACAAACGTGACCTTGACCTCATCGGCACATAACGCCGACGCATGCTGTTCGATCTCGGTAGCATGGCGGTGCTTTATGATGTTGTAGCAGTTGATATTGTCATTGACACTGACATAGTGAACAGTGCTACTCGGCGATTTTCCCGCTCCGGAAACACCGGTTTTAGAATCGATAAAAATCGGTTGTGATAAATCAATATACTCTAAAAAAGGGGCCAATGCCAACAGCGACGCCGTCACATGACATCCCGGATTAGCGATAAGACGGGCACCTTGAGCGATATTCCCATGAAGTTCAGGGATGGAGTAGATGGAATGGGAAAGATTGTCCAAATCTTCGTGCTCACAATAAAACGCTTCGTAGTTTTCGGCGGAGAGACGGTAATCGGCGGAGAGATCGACCACTTTGACCCCTCTCTCCAATAACCCTTTTGCCGTTTGCATCGCTGTTTTGTGCGGAAGGGCTAAAAAGATGAGCTCACATGTACTTGCCGCACGATCGATATCTACCTTTTCGACATTTAAATCACAAACACCCATCAAAGAGGGGTGAAGTTCGGACACCGTCGTCGCACCTTCGGTATTGGCACAGTAAAGTAGATTGAAAATCGGATGAGTAATGAGCATTTTCACGAGTTCTAAACCCGTATAACCGCTGACTCCAATGATTCCGACGTTAATGGCTTTCAAACACGATCTCCTGATATTTCACTTCAAGCACTTCAAAGTTTTTGGTTCCGCCGGGGAGTTTTGCATTCAATTCATCTCCCTCTACGCGACCCAAAAGCTGTTTTGCCAGCGGTGAGTTAAACGAGATAAGACCTCGCTCAGGGTTGCTTTCGCATCCGCCGACGATGGTATAGGTGACCTCTTGGTCGTTGTCTAAATCGGATAGCACCACGGTAGAGCCGAAACTGACACGAGCATGTTCAAGCTCACTCGGGTCCACGATCTGCGCACGTGAAATCACCTCACCCAGTTCAGCGATACGGGTTCCGATGAAAGCTTGTTTTTCACGTGCGGCGTGATACTCGGAATTCTCTTTTAAATCTCCGTACTCTTTGGCACGATCAATTTCAACATTAACGGCCGGCAAGTCTATATTTTTTAGGGTATTCAGCTCATCGCTAAGACGCTGAAACCCGTATTTGGTCATGGGTTCTTTTTGTTCCACAGTTAACTCCGAAGATTGATAATAAAAGGCATTATACCAAAGCTATCGTCTCAATCACCGATGATACTCATATGATTAGGTGATTTTTTTGCGGTTTTTTTCTCCATGGCGAAAGTTCGCTGAAGATGTTCGCTTGAGGTGATCGATTCATCCTTTCCCATACGGACGACAACGGCACTCACACCAAGGAGTTTAAACTCCCGTTTATTCCCCTCTCGATCTTCTCCGAGAATAAAGCCCCGTTCACGATCTGAGGGCTCATAAAACGCTCTTACCTCATCACTGAAAGCGGCTATCAATCGCTCAATCTCGCCGCATACTTTCTCAAACGTATGGGTCTCATCCAAAATTGCCCCCACAAAAAAATCATCCCCTCCGATGTGCCCTTTAAAATAGTCGTTGCATAGAACTTTCTGCATTAGTTCGGCGAACAGCAAGATCACCCGATCTCCGTTTCGAAACCCGTAATAATCGTTATAGGGTTTGAAATGATCAAAATCAAAATAGGTCAATACTGCTTCGGCACCGCTTTCGATCACATACGCGATGTATTCGTTTATTCTGAAATTTCCCGGAAGACGGGTGAGGGGATTTTCATCACGGGCTCGGATAAGATTGCGCTCATGTACCACTTCGATCATTTCGCGTGCACTCAAATACCCAATATAGCGTGAGGACTCCACAACCAACACACCCGGAGCATTTTGGGAAAGGGAGAAGAGTTCGATCATCGTCTCAAGCGGCATTGTCAAATCGACCACGGGGATCGGTTCGATGTAGGTTTCCAGTGTCGAGAGGTTGGAAGAGCGATTTTGGGTTAGTGAGCGCCCATAAGGGGAACAGGCGATCGCTTTGAGCTTGTGTTCATGGATAATCCCTAAGGGGTGCATCGCTCCATCCACAACGGGAACGAGATAGGTCCCTTTTTCATTCAGTAAATCGAGCAAGGTTTCCATCGAATCATTAATAGTAATGGACTTAAGTGGCTCAAGCCGTTTTAAAATAATTTTTTGATTTCCCAACGAGCGTTTCTCTTCCACTAAATTGGTTCCGTTTAGGAGGTATTTTTTGACAATAAGGGAACAATCCAGTGTGGGACGCTGAATAAAATACCCCTGTACCATATGACATCCGATCTCTTTACATACCAAAAGTTCCCGCTCACTCTCAACTCCCTCAGCTACGACACGGCATCCCAGCAACGTGGAGAGCTGAACCATATTTCGAGCAAGGAGCTTTTTTTTAGGGTCTTTGTCGATATCCGTCAGAAAAAACCGATCAATCTTGATAATATTGGGAGTGCAATGATAGAGCAGTTTGTACCCGGACTGCCCGATCCCAAAATCATCGATCGCGATACAAAATCCCTCGTCGCCGTAATGGTGCATCAATTTCGTAAAATGATCAAGATTGAGTATTTCATTATGTTCTGAGAGTTCAAATACGATCGCTTTGGGATCGAGGTTATAGCGTTCAAGGAGACGAAAGGTATTTCCTTTCGAAAAATCGGTCATCTCGAGTACGCGGTTATCAAGATTGTAAAAAAGTTTGAGAGTCTCATACCCTTCGATCAAACAAAACTTTTCCATCACCTTCTCTCGAAGACGCAAATCAAACGAATAAAGGATATTTTCCTCGTACAAACGGTCAAAAAAAGAGAAAATCGTTTCAAATCCGAGAGTATCGGTTCCGCGAAGCAAAGCTTCTACACCGAAAATAGCTCCGGAATGGATATCAACGATCGGCTGAAATGCCACATCCAAGACTTCCAAATAGTGATGATAAAGGGGGTGAAGAGGTTCCATGATAGAGAGTATAAACCGCTCGTATCACAAGAAGGTTACAAAGCTATTTTTCGCAGAGCCAACGAACACATTGCCAGACCGAATGCTCCCGTCACGGCGACAAAACTCCCTTTTTCTTTGATTCGGGGAAGCTCAGAGCTGCAAATACAACTAAAATCCCCTTTGAATTTACGTTTACGCAGTTCATTTCGGATTTTAGAAGCAAAGGGGTCTCCTTCGGTTTTCCAGATGGAGCGTACTTCGATCTTCGTCGGGTCAAGCCGTTTTGCCGAACCGACGGAGGAGATGAGTTTGGGGTAGCATTTTTGGATTAACGCGAGTTTGGCACGCATATCGTCAATTGCATCGAGGATAAGATCATAGGGCTCAAAATCAAACGCCTCGACCCACTCGGGGGTGATTTTTTCGGCAATTGCTATCACTTCGGGGTAATGGGTTTTGAGTGCTTCGACTTTCAACTCCCCCTCGTGCATTTCCGAGTGCATTTGACGGTTTTGATTTGTCACATCGTAGCAATCGAAATCGATGATCGTGATGTCACGTACCCCTGAGCGGTAAAGGCAGTCGAGACAGAAACTCCCGACACCGCCGACACCGAGGAGGAGAATTTTGGCATCATGGAACTTTTCAAAATTCTCTTCGCCGAATACGAGTTTAGTACGGGTATGTCTCACAGCCACTCTCGTAATTGCTGCATCGATTTATAGGCGCTCATGTCGAGTTTGATCGGCGTCAGAGACACTTTCCCCGCCTCAATTGCTTCAAAATCACAGAGTGCCTCCCGTTTTTCGCGCGGCTTATACTCAAGAGGATGGAGTCCGAGCCAGTAGTATTCCATTCCGCGCGGATTACGATGGAGGTGAGCGTCATTGGCATAATAGCGATACCCCGCATACGTAACGGCAAACTCCAGTTCTTTAACATCGTGCGGGATATTCACATTGAGAAATTCGCGCTCGTTCAGCGGAAAGTCTCCGGTCAAAATTTTCTCTGCCAGATGGCGGATCGCCTGTTTCGCCAATGCAAAATCGCCGAGTGGCTGGGTAAAATCCATCACCTGTGAGATAGCAATTGCCGGAACACTATGGAGTACCGCTTCCATCGCTGCCGCTGCGGTTCCCGAATAGGTAATATCCTCACCCATATTGGAGCCTTTGTTAATCCCGCTAATCAGCAAATCGGGTTTGGACTCTTCGAAAAGGGAATGGAGTGCAAGATAGACACAATCGCTGGGCGTTCCGTCATCGAGTTTATAAAAATCATCCCCGACACTGATAAAACTAAGAGGACGTGTCAACGTCAGCGAGTGTCCGCACGCCGATTTCTCCGTCGAGGGGGCAACAACCGTGATTTGTCCTAGTCCGTCCAATGCTTCGATGAGGGCTAAAAGTCCTGCCGATTCATATCCGTCATCATTGGTGATCAAAATTTTCTTCATCTATTTCCTTTTGGTTTTTACAGGGACACAAATAAAACAGTTGCGGTTTTCTCGCCGCTCATACGCAAGAACATAATCGTGCTCTTTTAAAATCGCATCGACGATATAAAGCCCCAATCCAAAACTGTCTTTGGTCGGATGCTCTTTCGTAAAAGGTTCGATGTAATAGCTCAACGGTTTCTTGAGCGGTTCACCCTCATTCGCGAAAATGATCTCCCCCTCTTCCATCCAAATCTCCATCTTTTTTTCGGGAGAGTATTTGATCGCATTATCGATCAAATTTTTCACTGCCGTTACAAAAAGACGGTAATCGGCTTCAACTTTGATCGATGCATCAATATGACGATCAACCGCTTCATACTCTACCATCGCAAGATCGATGGCGCCGTCGATGATATCGATAAGCCGATACTCTTTTTTCTCATGGTATTGGTTTCCGGATGTAATCTCTTCGAGCAGTGCAAACTCTCCGATCAATGATTCAAGACGCTCAAAAATCCCTTCAAACCGCCCTCGCTGTTTCTCATCACTCAGCATCGTTGCAACAATCCGCCCTTTGGCAATAGGGGTTTTAAGTTCATGCATAATATTGCGCAAAAATAGGGTACGAGACTCGATAAGGGATCGGATTTTGTTTTGGGTCGAATCGAGTTCGTTGGCGATAAGAGCTATCTCATCGCTCCCATCGGTACGGAATCGCACCCCCATATCCCCTTCTCCGAAACGGGCAATTTGTTTTCGCAAACGGCGCAAAGGGCGCAAACGATAAATAATAAGGGCAAATGAGACGAGCAAAATCGCCATAATCGTCCCATACGCTGAAAGAAGATTGACCGGACGATAAGGCTCGATACTCCGATCTTCAAGCAATACACTGTGACGGGAAGATTCAACCCAAAAATAGATATGACCTCGATGCTCGATCATTGATGTAATAACCTGCTGGGCTACGTGAGTTTCAAGAGGAAAATCTGAAAGAGCATACTCCTCCATCATTTCATCCCCGTTTCCGTCACTTTTCAGAACTCTCCCTTGACGGATTATCGTCTCATACGCCGTCTCATCGGTTATCTCTTCAAGATCATAGAGTGCCAAATTGGCTTCAAACATCGGTTGAGACGTCTGTTTAATAATATACGTATGATAGATTTGACTGATGAGAGAGTGTTTGGTGAAAATGTTGTCAATATGTTTGGCTCGGTTCGTTTCATAGAGCTGATAGAAGGTATAACTGACACTCGATACGGTCACCACCATCGCGAAAACAACGGTTGCAAGAACCGCATTGTTTTTAATCATTTTAGAAGTTTGTAGC
This sequence comes from Sulfuricurvum kujiense, assembly GCA_002742695.1. GTDB lineage: Bacteria > Campylobacterota > Campylobacteria > Campylobacterales > Sulfurimonadaceae > Sulfuricurvum > Sulfuricurvum kujiense_A. Next base: position 10,745 of record DLUI01000123.1, read on the forward strand.
CGATGCCACGAATCGATTCGATAAGGGATTTATCCCCAAGCTTATTACGGATACGTCCCATCATCACGTCGATGCTTTTGTTGGAGGAGTCTTCATTGATCGCACTCACGTTGTGAATCAAATCTTCTCTCGAAACAACCATCCCCTGCTTTTTTATCATATGGGCCAAAATCCCGTACTCGGCATTGGTGAATTCAAGCGGCCGCCCTTTATAGCTGATTTGCATCGCGGATTCATTGAGTTTAAAATCACAATCGTTCTGAAGTGCGAGTTCCGAAGCGGCATCGTATCGGCGCAATACCGAATGGATACGGGCCTCTAGTTCTCTCGGATCGTAGGGTTTTGGGAGATAATCGTCCGCACCGAGTTCGAGTGCGTTGATTTTATCGGTGACATCGGAACGAGCTGAGGAGATGATAATGGGGATATTCTGGCGCGCGCGGATCGCTTCGCATACCTCCAACCCATCCATACCCGGTAAGGTTAAATCCAAAATGACCGCATCAAATTTCTCTAATTTGAGAATGCTCAGCGCTTTGAACGGATCATCTTCCGTCGTTACATCGAATTGGTACTGTTCTAAAAATTCGGTGAGGATCTCGGCAAGCTCGAGATCGTCTTCTATCATTAATATTTTACTCATAAGCGTATTGTAACAAAGTGTGGTTAATGATTACCTAACTCAGCCACAACACCAGATGA
>DLUI01000141.1:0-6669 GCA_002742695.1 Sulfuricurvum kujiense
TTGCCATTTACCTATTCCCTACTTGTATTTACGCGCACGATCCTTACACGATGCGTGATTCTAGTACAAACTTCATTAAAAAAGATTTACTAAGCCCTGTTTCAATGAACCTTTTAGTTTCTTTCGTTACAATTCGCCTCATTATTTTATACACAGAGGTGCCTTATGGATCTAAGCAAAATCGGTTACGGCGAAAATCCGGATAAAGTCAAAGCAATTATTGAGATTGCATGTGGATCAAACATCAAATATGAAGTTGAAAAAGAGAGCGGCGCACTTGTACTTGACCGTGTTATGCACTCTGCTATGTACTATCCGGCAAACTATGGCTTTGTCAATAAAACCCTTTCTCAAGACGGTGATCCGGCTGATATCTTGATCTTGACCGAGTATCCTATGGTTGAGGGGTGTGTAACGAACTGTCGCCTTGTCGGTGTTCTTATTATGGAAGACGAAAGCGGTATCGATGAAAAACTCCTCGCCGTTCCGACTTCAAAAATTGATCCTACCTTCGAAGAGATCCAAGATCTTGAGGATATTCCAAAACATACGTTGGCTAAAATTAAAAACTTCTTCGAAACATATAAAATGTTAGAGCCTAACAAATGGGTAAAAGTAAAAGGGTTTGAAAATAAAGCATCCGCTGCTAAAATCCTTGAAGACGCTATTAAAAACTATAAAGAGTAATGAGCTATGATCGATTTCGACTCACCTGATTTTTTTGCCTATGCGATTTTCGGATTGATATTGAATTTTGTCTTTTCCATCGCATTCGGTTTGTATTTAAGCAAAAATATCGGGGTCGAAGAGATGATGCTCTCCAAGGGTGAACGTGCGCAGCCTTGGTGGCTTGCCCTCTCACTCGCGATTCCCTATGCTAAAATGGCCATTACCCTCTACCGTGTCGCTATTTTACAACTCTATTTTCTTGATCGTGGAAAAAGTCATAAAGAGTACTGGATTTATCTTACCTCCAATGACGAGCATCCTCAACACTAATTCTCTTCTTTAATACAAAACGCTCTAATCCGTGTATCGTGCAATCCGTTTTTTTGGATTTGGGCACCTTGAAATGAGCGTTTTAATTTTCCGTTCCATTCACCGTTATCAAATGCCGGATCTATAACCGCTAATCCCATCCGTAGCAACATTTCACTGTAGGTTTCAACTCCGTTAGCATACAGGACACATCCCCCCTTAATCGTCTCATAATGGTACGATTGTTGAATATGTAAATATTCGCGTGCAAAAGATTTATCACGCGGATGAGCTCTATAATACGATTCTATTGCCGATCGGCACTCCTGCGGATTAACACCGTTCAATGCCATCTTTTCCAAAGGTATAACACCGAACGGCTCACACGAAATAGGAATATTTTTATAAAGCAAATTTACTTTACTATTATTTTCGATCGAAGTGAGGAGTCCTATCGTGATTTCTCCATATAATGGTGTCATACAAATCAAGAGTCCGAGTAATCGGACAAAAAATGTTTCATTTTTACTCATGGTGTACTTTTTCAACCTTTTTTTTGATACTTTTAGAAAACTTTTTACCCTGAAACTTAAACTAACACCCATAATTACAACATAATACAACACTATACACCAGTTATTTCTCTGAAACTTAACCATTGCTTTCCCGCTGTGTGGTAGCATACCCCTCTTTTCTATTACTTTTTCTTAACTGATTCATTTAGAAAGGCTACACCATTGTTATATCCTCTCCAGTACCCTAAAATTTCACATTCCAATTCCGAGGTGTAAATTTGAGATTTCTTTCCCTGATATTACTGTTTGCTTTATCCCTTTTAGCTGATTCAATAACCCCTAAACAACTCCATGTATTACAAACCGTACGTGATGTCGCAAAATCGATTCCTGATAAAAACGGCAATACCTATGAGAATACACTCAGTGCGATTTGTTTAACCGAAAGCAGTGCGGGCAAATATGTTATCGGTGATTTTAAACATAAGAAATCATTTACAAAAGCCTCTTTAGGACCTATGCAGATTCAAGTCGCTACCGCGCGGCATGTTTCCAAAAACGTCAAAAAACTCCGCTGGCTCAATGACCTCAGCGATGTACAGCTGGCTGGACGGTTATTAGGTGATATTCGACTGTCGGCAAAAGTTGCAACTCACTATCTCGTATTATTACAAAATCAACGCCTTGATCATTTTTATGCCATCAGCGGATACAACGGAGGGACTACCAATCGTCCTTACTACAACCGTGTTATGAAAAATATGGGTTTGATCAACCATCTTATCTCCTCAGGTAAGCTGTCATAATTTTTAAGCTATAATACTCCGATAGAGATTCGGAGGTTTGCATGAATGACGAAAAACTAAAAGTTGTTTTAGCGCTTCTCAGCGGTATTATTTTTAGCTTAGTTTTTATACTTCTTGCTTTTATTCTCCCTATCAGTTCCCCGAAAACTCCTCCAAAAACTATGGATTCCGAGCTTCAAAAACTTTCCAAAGCGTATAAAGAGAGTCAAAAGAAACTTCCGCCCGAACAGCAAAAGATTTTAGACAAACAAAAATCCCCTACTAAATAATTGTAATTATCCTATACTACAGAAATAGGAGTCTCCATGAAAATAGCTGTTTCTTCGTGTTTATTAGGTGAAAAAATCCGCTTTGACGGCGGCCATAAGCATGATCGATTTGTAACGGATGAGCTGGGACGTTTCGCCGAGTTTGTCCCTTTTTGTCCTGAGCACTTAGCCTTTGGTACCCCGCGCCCTTCCATCCGGCTTTTACGATCTAAGAATCAACTCTTTGTTCAATCCAATAAAGATCAAGTTGACCTTACCGAACCTCTTCTCGAAACCAGTCGTAACGAACTCTCCAAAATCTCCAATGAACCCCTTTGCGGCATTATTTTTAAATCCAAATCACCCAGTTGCGGTTTAAATAGTGCCAAAACCTATCTCGATAACGGCTTTTGCGAAGGGAAAGAAGACGGTGTATTCGCGGCAATGTGCCGTGAACGCTACCCGTTGCTCCCGATGGAAGAGGAGGGACGTCTCCAAGATGCTTGGTTGAGAGAAAATTTTGTAATGCAGCTTTTTGCCTACGATGCCTATGAGCAATTCAAAGCCTCTAACCCGACGATAAAAGAGCTTGTCCAATTTCACACCGCCTATAAATTTATGCTCCAAGCCAAAGATGAGACACTCTATCGAGAACTCGGCAATATAGTAGCCAATCGCGATAAGCTCAGCTTTGAGATTCTCTTGGCCATGTATGAGCTTGGATTTAAAACGGCTATTTCGCGTAAAAGCTCCATCAAAAAAACCCGTAATGTTTTAGAGCATTTGGCAGGATTTTTCAAAAGTGAACTGACCAAAGAGGAGAAAAAGATTTTGCACTCTCATATCAGCGATTTTGCCGATAAGATCATCCCTCTGATCGTCCCCCTCTCGACGATTTCCCTTTACGCACAAAAATACAATACGACCTACCTGCTCGGGCAAACGTTTCTTAATCCCTATCCCAAAACGCTGGCACTGCGTTCTCATATTGATGCGGGAAAATAATAATGCGACGAATTTTATGGTTTCGTCGTGATCTTCGAACGAACGATAATCCCCTTCTCTCTTTGGAAGGTGACATACTTCCTATCTTTATTTTCGATACGGACATTCTCGCTTCTCTCAAAGCGGATGATCGGCGTATCACCCTCATTTTTAATGCACTTGCCCATCTCAAATCCTCTCTCCAAGAACGGGGTCTTGATTTAGCGCTGTTTTATGGAAAGCCTACGGAAATTTTTAAATGGCTTTTGTCGCACAACACGTATGATGAAGTATGTGCCTCTGGAGACTACGATACCTATGCACTAGCGCGTGATCTCGATGTGTCGCACCTTCTCCCCTTTCACCGCCTGCACGACACCTATATCTTCTCTCCTGATGAAGTCCTAAAAAGCGACGGAACTCCCTATCTGGTTTTCACCCCCTATTACAATCGGGCAAAAGTACTCTTTACACCTGAACATATGGTTGAATACCCGCACGTGCAACAACAACGGATAGAATTTGAATATCGCTTCTTACACACTATTGTGGAAACGGCCCACTCGACACAACCGATTGCCCTTGAATCAATCGGTTTTATTCCTCAACCGCTCACACCGATGCAACAGCTCTCACCCGAAGCTAAACTGAATCTTTTTGCCGAAAAAATAGAAAATTATTCCCGAAACCGCGATTATATGGGATTAGATGCGACATCTTTCCTTAGTACCGATCTGCGATTCGGAACCCTCTCGATTCGGAGTCTGTTGCGATGGATACTGCTACAAAAAAAACGGGGGATCGATACCGAGCCATTTTTTAGACAGCTGATATTTCGAGACTTTTATGCCATGCTTTTATATCATTTCCCCCACTTAAGCGAACGAAACTTCCGTTATCCTTTTACCGGTGTTCCCGATGAAGCCGCTTTTGAAGCATTTTGTGCCGGACACACGGGTGTTCCAATCGTCGATGCGGGAATACGTGAACTATTGATGAGCGGAGAGATGCACAATCGCGTACGGATGATTGTCGCATCGTTCTTTACTAAAAATCTCCTTTTGCCGTGGCAATGGGGCGAATCGTTTTTTGCACGTCATCTCAACGATTATGATGCGGCAAGCAATATCCTCTCGTGGCAATGGAGCGCGGGAACGGGAGTCGATCCGCAGCCCTATTTTCGAATTTTCAATCCCTATACCCAAACCTCTAAATTTGATACGGAGGGGATCTATATCCGTCGATGGCTCCCGCAATTGGCAACCGTTTCTACTAAAATTCTCTCTAATGAAGAAGCATTGTTTACTCTCCATTTGAACGATTATCCTCCCCCTATCGTCCAACATAAAAAAAGTGCTCAAGACGCGTTGGCGTATTTCAAAAATTCTTATATTAATGTGTGATAGAATTGCAACGAAATTGCAACACTAGGGATGTATAATAATGAATTTTTCAACAATTAAAGGGAAGCTGACAACACTCGCTATTATTGCTTTCATCAGTTATATGACATTGGCATACTTAGCCTACTCAAATAACAACGATGCCAAAAAAACGGCTGAACGGATGATCCTCCTAGGTGAAATCAGAACGCATACGAACGGTGCTATGATGGACCTAAGAGGGTTCCAACTCTTGTATGATGAAAAGTTCACTAATGGCTATAGCGAGCACAACCAAAAACTACAAAAGAGTATCGAAGAGCTAAGCAGTATCACGCGCTCACAAGAGAATAAAGATCGCTTAATAGAGATTGCAAAGGATCACAAAGAGTGGGTAACACTCAATGAACCGCGTGTAAAAATTATTAATGAAAATGAAAATTTAATTCATGATCCAGAATTCATTTCCAGTGCAGATGGGAAAAAACTACAAAGCATTACCAAAGAATCAGCAGAAATTTATACCAAACTAATGGCTGAAGAGAGTGAACTTGTTGATGAGATGAAAAAGAAAAATATTCAAACACTCGATGATAACGCCCATATTTCTGAAATCATTGTATTTATAAGTATTCTCATCGTTATGGGGATATTTTTTATGATTATCAAATCCATTGCCGCTTCTATCAGCAAACTTGAAAAAACGATGGAAACCGTCGCACAAAATCGTGATTTTACCGGATCAATTCAAGTCGACGGAAATGATGAACTGGCACAAATGAGCCGAAAACTCAATGATTTAGTGAGTGTCTTACGTCAGGCATTTCAAGGAATTCGTTCCGCTTCAAGCGAAAACCTCTCTGTTTCGGCTGAACTCTCCGCTACAACCCTTGCTATCGGAAGAGCTGCAGAAGAAGAGGCAAAAATCGTTACCCAAACAACCGTAGAATCAGATCGTATGAAAGAGGCAATGAAATCTTCAGCGCTTGAAGCACAAAGTGTACGTGAAAAAGCGCTCAGCACACGTCAAAGCCTTCAAGAAGCGCAATCGGCACTTCACAACACGATCGAGCAGCTTTCGCTTACCGTGCAAATGGAAGGGGAGATCAATGATCGCCTCAACTCGCTCTCACAAGAGGCGTCACAGGTTAAACAAGTCCTTACCGTCATTGCCGATATTGCCGATCAAACCAATCTCCTCGCTCTTAATGCCGCTATCGAAGCGGCACGTGCGGGAGAGCACGGACGCGGCTTCGCCGTCGTTGCCGATGAAGTACGCAAACTCGCCGAGCGAACCCAAAAAAGCCTCGTAGAGACCAATGCAACGGTCAATGTCATCGTTCAATCGATCAATGATATCACCGATCAAATGAACCATAACACGAAACGAATTGAAACACTGGTAGAAGCCTCAGCTGAAGTCAGTGAGCATACCGAAACTGCTGTTGTAGCATTAGCCGATACCGTCAATGCTATTGAAAAGCTCTCGAATGACACACAAAATAATGCGACTACTACGGAATCGATTATCCATAAAATCGGTAATATTAATGAATTATCTACCTCTAATGCCCGAAGCGTTGAAGAGATTGCCGCAGCGGCAGAGCATCTCCATCAAATGACAGAGCAGCTTACCTCTCAGATTTCTGTATTTAGAACATAGCCTCTCGTCTGATTCCCCAATCTTTTGGGGAAAACTTCTTCTTTACTATCTTTTTCTTAACTTCTATGTAATGAAATTACACTCTTTGAGATG
>DLUI01000141.1:6762-19098 GCA_002742695.1 Sulfuricurvum kujiense
TATCGGTTTGGCGCAATGATTTTCTCATCACCTCCGCCAATTTACGCAGCACATTATCTCCCTCTTGATGTCCCAATGTATCGTTGATATTCTTAAAAAAATCGACATCGATCATCATAATACAGCAACAATAATCCTTGTATCGGTTGACTTTATGCTGCTCTTCATTCAGTTGTTCATCGATTTTTTGACGATTATAAAGTCCTGTCAGTTTGTCGGTGGTAGAGAGTTGGAGTAAACGAGAGTTATACCGTTTTAAAAGTACATATCGCCATACAAAGGCAACCAATAAAAGAGAAATAACAAGTAGTATCTTTCCGATTAAAGGACGATCTAACCACGCTACATGCTCAATCGTTGATGTCCAGCGATTGTAACTTGTTTGCATGGTCAACTCATCCAACTCTACCACGAGTTTTTCAAAAATAGTATGCAGTAGCGGTTCGTCATTGCGTACACCAACATGCAATTCATCTTTTTCTTCGAGGCGGGATGAAACCTTCAGACTTCCGGTGTACTCTTTTTGAATATACGAAGAAGTGACGACAAGATTATCAACATAACCGTAAAGTTCGCCGTTTTCAACTTTATTCAACCCGTCACTAACCGATTCTACTTCAACAAACGTAAGAGTCGGATAGAGCCTTTTTAAACGCTCAAAAGTTGCATACCCTTTTACGACCCCTACTTTTTTCCCACTCAATTGATGGATACTTTCGGTAAACGGTTTTTCCATTGTCGTTACCATAACAAGCGGAACAGCTAAGTAGGTCGATGTAAATGAGAGATATTTTTCACGTTCAGGTGTTTTAGCCGCCAATGAGAGGATATCACACTGACGGTTTTGTGCACGCGAGAGTGATTCGTTCCACGTAGCCGTAGGTATCAGTTCGATAGGAATGCCGATTTTAGATTCAAAACTTTTCATAATGTCTGAAGCGATACCGATGTGTTTCCCCTCACGAATCGCCTCAAGCGGATACCATTCCGGGTCAACACACATCGTAATTTTTTTCTTTTGAAGAAGATATCTTTTTTCAGCGTCGCTCAGTTGAAATGCACTCTTGAGAATATCTTGAAATAAAAACTCTCCTAACTTCTGATCACTTTGAAGGATACCTGCATAAAGAAGTTGTTTAAAAAGGCGCTGGGTAAGTTCTCTGTTCGTTTCACCGATTTTATACAAATCGATCATCATCAACTTTTTGATCTCTTGTGCTTCATATTTAAGTGCATCATGAGATTTTTTTACCCCATATTTCCGTTTTAAAATATCAATGATCTCATCCGAGTGCTCTAGGGCATACTTCCAGCCCCGATTCGTGGCATCAATAAACTTTTGCCCGCGCTCTGAGTGTTCAACCGCTTCGTGATAAGAAGTGAAAAGATTTCCCGCATTCACGACAAAACCATACGCTTGCGGATCAATAATATTATAAGCAATTTTAAGCCGATCAAGCTCATACAGCTGGTTTGAGCGGTACGCACTCATCGCATCGACTTCACGATGGACAAAAGGGTCAATGCTGAAGGTTTGATTGACAAAACGGCTATTGTCGGAGGTTATATTAAAATGGGTGAGTAAAAGGGATAATGAACTGTGTTTAAATTCATTATTTGTCCCCATAATCGTCTTAGCGATCAAATCAGTGGGATTTTTTATCCCTTTTTGAGTGATTAAAACCAATGGAGAGTGTTGAAGATAGGTTGCCATAAGAACTATAGGCTGAATACGCCCTTTCTCGACAACGATACTGCTGTTATAAATACCGTAGGTAGATTTGCGGCGCAATACATCCGATACAACATCGATTCCGGCATGATATTCACGCAGTTCGACATCCAGCCCTGCTTCGCGATAATATCCTTTCTCTTTGGCAGCAATATATCCGGCATATTCAAATTGGTATTTCCAATCCAGCTGAACCGACACTCTCTCGAGATTAGCACCTAGAACAGCGCTAATAAATGCTAAAAAAAGGATAAAAAATCGTATCATCAAAGGCTTTCCATACAGTCTTTAAAATTGTACACTGTTTTATCGAAAAAATTTATCTTAATGACGTCGATCGTTATCACGTCGCTTTGGCTCGTGACGGCCGCTATCTCGTTTTTGAGTCGGCTTTCCGCCTCGATCGCCGCCGCCGTTTCCACCACGGTTTCCACCGCCGCCGCCTGCTCCGCCGCGACCGCGTTGAATCGGTTCGGCTTTGATAGATGGATCAGGCTCGTACCCTTCCACAATAGTGCTATCAAGCTTTTTATTGATCAGTTTTTCAATCCCGCGCAGGTAATCGGCTTCATCAACACACACAAGAGAGATCGCTTCCCCTTCGCATCCCGCACGTCCGGTTCTCCCGATACGATGGACATAATCCTCCGCGATATTAGGAAGCTCAAAGTTCACGACATGAGGAAGGGCATCAATATCGATACCGCGCGCCGCAATATCGGTCGCGACGAGAACTCTGACACTGCTGCATTTAAAATCGTTCAGCGCTTTGGTACGGGCAGCTTGGCTTTTATTACCATGGATTGCGGCTGCGGTGATACCGATCTTTTGAAGGTATTCGGTGAGTTTGTTCGCTCCGTGTTTGGTACAGGTAAATACGAGAACCTGTTCCCATTTGTTTTTACCGATCAACTCACCCAAAAGGGCACTTTTACGTTTACAGTCAACGAGGATAACGCTTTGTTTCACAAGCTCGCTGGAGGTATTGCGGCGTGCCACTTCAACCTCAGCAGGATTACGGAGCAACGTGCTTGCCAAGGTTTTGATATCGTCCGAATAGGTTGCGGAGAAGAGGAGATTTTGTCTCGCTTTCGGGAGAATCGTGATGACACGGCGGATATCACGGATGAATCCCATATCGAGCATTCTGTCCGCTTCATCAAGGATGAAAAATTCAACGGCACTCAAATCAACCGTCCCCTGCCCGACATGATCGAGTAAACGTCCCGGAGTGGCGATAAGGATATCGATTCCGTTACGTAACATCGTGATTTGGGGATTGATCCCTACTCCGCCGAAAATAACGGCACTTTTAAGGGGAAGATATTTGCCGTAAATTTTTACACTCTCGGCTACCTGTGCCGCAAGCTCACGCGTCGGGGTAAGGATAAGGGCACGAATTTTNNGCTTGTGCTTGAACCGGTGTAGGGGTAGTGTAGCCTTGATCAGAAATTGCTTTGAGCAACGACGCGTTTAGATTTAAATCGGTAAATGTCATAAAGGGGTTCCTTTGGTGGTTAGGCCCAACCAAAGTCGTAACTCAGGACGGTTTTAGGCGAGGGGAAAAATAGGATATGGAAAGTGCAATTAAGAGCAAGTTCGTAAGCAGTGCCAACCGTAGGCACAAATATTTAATCGTATTTTATCACACCTATACTACATTCCATCTTCAAACAATAAACTTCTTTTAATCACCGACTTTGAGCTCTTTACGCTATTGATTCCGCCGATGCCGTTCATCACGCATTCTTTGTTCCAAATCAGAAAGACTGATCACATTCTCGGTTGTAAGATCAAAATGAAAGTGAGAACATGTCAAACCGTTTTGAGTCAAAAGCTCCGATTTTTCATAGGTTCCTTCCGGAAACTCAAAAGATTCTTTTCCCAATATTACAAAATCATTCGCATGAAGCCGAAAAAAAGTAAGTCCCGGAAAACTTTCCCTTATCGCTTCTGCGACATCCGCTAAAAGTTTATTCCCCTTATCCCATCCATGGGCATCGTTATACTCTCTAAAATGGTGTAAAGAGACTACATTGATACATCGATACAAGTGGCTGTAACTGTTTTTCAAAAGGATGAGATCAAGATAGCGCTGGTTGTAAAATCCGGTTACCGGATCTTTATAAAAATAGGCGAACCGTTCCTCTTCGAGTGTGTTGGTAGGGAGTTGGGTGATTTGCTCCTGCACTTTTAGATGTTGCAATGCTTTGCGGGCATAAGGGACGATCTCCGGATCAAACTGAGCGCCGCTGAGCGATTCGATCTCCGCTAATGCTTCTTCCACATTTTTTCGACCTTTGTAGATTCGGCTGGTTGTCATCGCATCGAATGCATCGGCAATAATCATGATCTTGCCTAATTGATGAATTTCGGCGCCTCGGAGTTTTTGGGGATATCCCTCCCCGTCATAACGTTCATGATGACTTTTGATAATCGGCACGATACTATCGAACATCGGAATTTCACTCAGCATCTCAACTCCGACATTAACGTGTTCTTTGATCAACTCCCGCTCAAGAGAGTCCAAATGGCTAGGTTTAAGCAAAATACTGTCCGGAGTAGCAATTTTGCCGATATCGTGAAGCAGTCCGGCACGATAGATTAAATCACACTCTTCGGAAGAGTATTTCATTTCAACGGCTATTAATTTTGAATACTCTGCAACCCGCTGTGAATGTCCCGCCGTGTAACTGTCACGACTCTCTACCATCTTAATAAGCCCTAGAAGCGTTTTTTCGTAGTAGGCAATTTTTTCCTCTTCTAAAAGGGTGCAGGCCTTCACTTTCATATCGACCAAGGTTTCAAGATGGAGACGATACTCTTCGTTTTCACGTCCTTGCATGATTTTAGATACTGTTTTGTAGAGCACTTCGATAATTTGGGTATGTTGAACCGGTTTGAGGATATAGGCATCGATTCCTAATTTAATCGCCTCTAGCAAATATTCGCTTTCCGTGTACGCGGAGGTGATCATCATCTCTTGGAACGGATTGATTTTTTTGATCTCACCCAACATCTCGATTCCGGTCATTTTCGGCATCATAATATCGGTGATGACAATATCAAAGGTACCGTTTTTATAGGTTTCAAGCCCCTCAAAACCATCGGAACATACCACTATATGGGGGAAGATTTTTCCTAAATACTGTTTCATCTCCTCTCGCAAATTCATATCATCTTCAACGTACAAAATCGTAATATCTCTTCCTGTTTCACGGAGAAATTTAAGCTGATCAGAGGTACTCAACGAATTCATATTTTCAATCCATAAAGTTCAGAGCAGTGTTCTTCGCCCCCTTGAACCTCTTCAAACCATTCTAAAAATCGCTTAGCGTTTTCTCCATGAAAGAGCGATCCATGCTGCGGAGCGATAGTGGAAACGTCATACGCGCGTACACATTCGACCCACGCACGGCAAAAACGGTTCGACGCCATGTAGCGGCTGTGAAACCCCTCCAAAAACGGACGGTGTTCCTCAAAATCATCAACCCGCTTATTCAAGTTTTGGGGAGATGCGATTGCGGCACCGATATCACCCGAAAAGAGGATTTTTGAGCGGCTGTCGTAGAGGGAGAAATTTCCCGGCGAATGTAAAAAATGGGCAGGGATAAACTGCAAATAATCGCTCCCGAATTTTATCCTAGCTCCATGATCTTCCAACCCTATAATCCTATCCATATCCATCAAACCGAAATGGCCCATAAATCTCACCCACAACTGAGATATAACCAGTTTGGCAGAGGTGGCGATACTCCACTGATTGATCGCACCGGCAACATCGGGGTCTTGGTGGGAAAAAAAGATGTATTTGATTTTTTGCGGATCAATATGAACCGATACGGCGGCGTAGAGCTCGCCGAATATCCCTTCGCTTCCCGGATCGATCAAAACAGCACTCTCATTCTGGATTATCAAAAACTGATTGACCGACAGCGAGTAATCTTGATGATCTTCATCTTCAAGGCTGAACATAATACATTTGTGATTGCCGTCATTGTAAAGGAGTGTTTCATTTTTCATATTGGATTCCTTTAAACTCACGGATTAAGACCATTTGCCGTTTGGCGATGTAGTCGATAATATTTTTTTGTCCTTGAGAGCTTAAACTGAAAACAAAAACAACTTCGAAATGACGATTTCCTTCAATGATCCGAAGAACCTCTGCTTGTGTGTTGATAATGACCGGACGCACCCCAATCATAATAACAATATCCAAAACGACCAGATGTTTTATCGCAAATCCGGCAGGCAGGGAAGGAAATTGTATCCTGATACCTCGCAGTGAAACATCCAATATCTCCAAATCAGCATCAAATTTACGCCCTTCATACAAGACCGTTACCCGTATGTTTTCATCAGGGGTAACCCGTATCGTATCACGACGGGTCGGAGAAGTTTCGACCAGTCGATAGTGCTCAAATAAAACGCTTTGGTCATCAAAATCAATCCGTTTGATCCCATCTGCCATAATCGCCATCGGAAAAAGCTCTGAGGTAAGGTAAAATATATCTTCGTGCTGCATCGCCTTGAGCTGAACATAAGGGGCTTTGACGGTAACGCTTCTCTTTTCAATACTCACGACTAATCCGTCATTCGAAATACTCAGCCCTTTGTACAGGTTGTGTACTTTAATCTTCGCACCGCTTCGCATCGCCATCTCGAGTAACCCGCGCACCATTTTTTCATCTTTAGCCAACTCTTCGCGCTCTGTCGCATTGGTATCATAGAGTTTGAGAAGCCCCAATTCCGTCACATCATTCAATGAGAGGACGGCATACCCCTCTTTCTCGGGAACACTCTGAAACGTCAGGATAAAATGGTGTGATACCTCTTGCAAATCTTTGATCTTAACGTTAAACAATCTCCCCGGATGAGAGGAAATGTGTTTAAACCATTCCATCTCGTCGTGGTTGTAGACAAAACTTTTATGCTCTAGAAGAATCTCCCCAAAAGAGGCAAACTGTTTACGAAGCGTCTCGATGTTAGAAACACCGAAGAAATCGAGACAAGGCTGATTCGCAATGACCACATTACGCTCATGCAAGAGCAACACTAAATTATTTTGGTAGTTAAATACGGCATGAAGATTGATATTAAAAATTTTACGATGCAATGCTTCGGTGAGCGTTTGGGCACATCGGGTGAATGTTTCAATAAGATTGTCAATTTTAAGGGGTTTGATCAGATAATCGAAAATACCGATTTTGATCGAGCGGTGAAGCAATTCAAGCTCATTATGTGCCGTAGTGATAATAATAAGTACGTCATTGTCGATTTTATGTATCGCTTCACCCATACTCAATCCGTCCATTTTGGGCATATTGATATCGGTGATGACAATCTGGGGACGATAGAGTTTAAAGTATTCGAGCCCCTCTTCTCCATCATGCGCAGAATAGACGGTATCGAAAAACTTTTTAAATAAGGTAGTGGCTTGAGTGTTCAGCCCTTCATTATCTTCCACATAAAGAAGAGAATAAGAGTGCAAACTGGCGCGCACCTGTTTGAGCGCATTCGGATCAACCATTATTTTTATCCTTCAGAATATCGCATAGGGTAACAAAAAACATCTTAAAGGTCTCGTAAAGTATAAAATAATCAATACACTGTTTTTTACGTCATACTTTCTTGTACTAGATCCATTTTTCCATACAGAGGTAAAAAAGAGTGAGCACACCAAACCATTTCGATACTATAGCCGATGTTTTCAACCGTATCTGGTATTTTTCGGATGATTACAAAGATTTTGTCATCTCCCATATCCGTCATGATCTAGCCCTCACACACGATGATATTCTCGCCGATATCGGAGGGGGAACAGGGAGTTTTACGAGTCGTTTGGCAAATGAAGCACAGCTCTTACGTGCATACTGCGTTGAACCCTCCTCTGCGATGTGTGAAGAGGCGGCGAAACTGAGCAATGTGAGCGCACTCTGTTTTGATGCCCATTCGTTTTTAGCTTCCCATACCCCTTTTACAAAAATGCTCTTCAAAGAGGTCATTCACCATATCAAAGATCGTGATTTATTTTGGAAAACCGTGTATCAATCTCTACCTCATCATGGAAAAGTCCTTATTATTACCCGTCCTCAAACTATTGCTTTCCCCTTTTTTGAAGGGGCAAAAATCGAATTCGCACGTAATCAACCCTCCCAAAATCTCCTTGAAAATGAACTAAGAAAGGGAGGTTTTTCCCTCTCAACCTATCACCGAAGCCATACGTTTACAATAGCAAAACAAGATTGGTACACGATGCTTCGCCACCGTTTTATGTCCGATTTAGGCGCCTTCAGTGATAAAGAGATTGAAGAGGGGATAGTCGAAATCGAACACAATCATCCGGAAGAGAGTATTGACATTATCGATAATCTTATTTTTATCATCGCAACAAAAAAATAATTCTGTGTTATCATTTTTACTATGATACATTTATCCCCCGAAGCACGGCTAAGTATTATCCTCCCCAATACGAACAAAGCCTTTTCCGAGGCACTCAAAAATGCCACCCCCGAACAACTCGAAACGCTCAAAGAGGCCAAAGATATCAAATCTCTCCTCACCTCCGTTTTTCAGGATAAAACCACCGCTTCCAAATCGGATCACGTCCTTCTCGATCTGCTAAAAAACTCTACGGCATTTAAAACAATGGGAAGTTTCAGCGATACCCTTCAATCACTCGTAAACGACGTAAAAACCTCTTCCGAGCTAACGTCGAAAACCGCTCTGTTGGAAAATTTTCTCAAAAATGTGGTGACACTCGATGCCAACACTCTAAAAAGTCAAATTGCCTCCAGCGGTGTGTTCATGGAGTCCAAATTTGTTGCCGCTTTGCAAAAACTCCCTGACCTGATCCAGAACCTCGAGCAGCTCAAAACAGCTCTCTCTAAAATGCCGCAGAATGAGGCTAAAAGTATCCACGCTCACATCAGTGCCCTTTTAGATACGCCGAATTTCTCAAAAGCAAGCCAAAATCTTGACACGGCAACGCAACTGAGCGAGGGGATAAAAAGAATCTCTGAATCGCTTCAAAAACTCCTCTCCAAAAGCGATCCCCTCTACTCCAACGAGGTCGCAATTCTCGTCCAAAAACTGGATCAATCGAGTGTTATTCAAGAGTTAAAAACGACCCTTTCCCAGATTTACGGCTCCCTCCTCTCCAGCAACGCTCCGGATACCAATGCCCTCCTCGACTCGATCGAAAAACTCCTCAAAAATATGGGAAACACCCCCTCTGAAGATCTCAAAGCGTTTACCCATCAGCTCCAAAGTGCTATAACCCAAGGGGACACCTCTAAAGAACTCTCATCACTGCTGAGTAAGCTGAATGCGTTTACCAATCCCAAAGAGCTGGTTACCGAGACATTTCTGCAAGAGTCGATGGCAAATGATGTGAAATCGGCGCTCCTCACCCTCAAAGGGGACCTCACTCTCTCAAATGATCCCGCATCTTCGAAACTCTTGGAACAGACCGAAAAACTCCTAACCCAAATCGACTACCATCAGCTCCTCTCCCATCTGAGCTCCTCCAACTCCATCTATTTCCCTTTTGTGTGGGATCAGCTTCAAGAGGGGTCGTTGGCGTTTAAAAAAACAGCCGATAAAAAGTTTTACTGTGAAATCAATCTCGTACTGAAAGAGTACGGTGAACTCGATCTTATGATGGGGCTTTATGATGAGAATCAGCTCGAAATCCAAGCCCACACCGAGAAACCTGAGCTTAAAGCCCTTATCCACGAACATATCGCCGATTTGCGTACAATGCTGATAAAATCAGGTCTCACCCCTAGATCGATTCGAATTTTCGAGAGAAACGAATCCAAAACGCCGCTCAATGAGAGCTATGCTTCTTCGGAAGGGTCAGATTTGGGATTTGAGGTAAAAGTATGAAAAAAGCGGTGGCCATGCGCTATGACAGAGAGAAAGAGAACGCTCCCCGCGTCATCGCCAAAGGTAAAGGCGAGAGTGCGGAGAATATCATTAAAATCGCACAGCTCCACAACCTTCCCATCCATAAAGACGAGGATTTGGTGGAGCTGCTCAGCAAAGTGGAACTAGACCGCGAGGTTCCCGAAAAACTCTATCTCGCGGTGGCTGAAGTGTTTAGCTTCATCTATAAGATCACGAATCAGCGATAAATATATTTTAGTTTTATGCGTGGAAACGTCCGATATTTTGATTCAATCCATCCGCTACGTTAAAGAGATGCTCAGCCGTTGTTGCGATCTCTTCGACACTTCGTGCATTTGCACGGGAGAGATCGTTCATCGCCGCAAGTCTTTGTGAAATCCCTTCAACCTCTTTAGTGTTACTATCCGCATCCACGACCAATTTTTTAATCGCTACGCTCGTTTGATTGACAACACCCGACGTCTGCTCAATTCTCTCACCGACCAGCTGTGATTTTTCTCCGAGTTTTTCAATACTTTTGGCATTTTGCTCCATTTGTACCGATGCCTCTTCGATAGCGGAGACGATGAGGGAGATCGTTACATCGGTTTGGGTGAGACTCCCCTGTGTCCGCTCGGCAAGCTTTCGTACCTCATCCGCAACAACGGCAAAACCACGGCCATGTTCCCCTGCCCGCGCCGCTTCGATTGCCGCATTCAGCGCCAATAAGTTTGTCTGATCGGCAATATCACCGATAACGGAGAGAACCTCTCGAATTTGGCGTGCATTGTTCGTCAGCTCGTGAATTTTCACTGCAAAAGCGGCTTCCACTTCTACACTGTGATGAATCATCTCGATCATCGACATCAATTCATCACGCGATATTCGGAGCATTTCACTGGCTTCAACAACCTCTTTGCACGTTACTTCATTATCCCGTTTCGCGAGAGCTAAATGGGCAATAATCTGTTCCGTACTTCGGTAAATTGCATCCATCTGACTCGCTCCATCCTCCATACGTCGCCCGATCGCAATCGATGTTTGGGATAATTCCGTCGCCACTGATGCATTCTCATTCGACGCTTGTTTTGCATTTTGAACCATGGTTTGAATCGTTGCGATAAACGAGTTGATCGATCCTGCCGCTTGTGCAGGTTCATCCGCTCCGCTAATCGCTAAACGCTTAGTCAAATCCCCATTGCCGCTGGCAAGTTCTTCTGCCATAGATTCCATCATCGAGAGTTTATTTCCTATAGAGCGTTGTATCCCTATCAGAAACGCCACTACTATCACGATTAAGAGGAGAATACCTATCCCTTTTTTAATCACTACATTTAAAAACTCATTATCAACGTCATCAACATAGACTCCGCTTCCGACGATCCATCCCCACGCAGGAAATACACGTACGTACGTCAGCTTCGGCAACGGAGTTTCGCTATCGGGCTTAGGCCACATATAGGTTACATACCCCGCTTTCTCCTCTTTAGCTACCTTGGCAAATTCAACGAAAAGGTGTTTCCCCTCCGGATCTTTCATGTAGGAGAGATCGGTATTGTCCAATTCAGGTTTAATAGGATGCATAATCCCCTGAACCTTATCGTTCAAAATAAAAAAATACTCTTTCTCGTTATAACGAAGACTTTTAATGTGTTCCTTTGCCGTATCTTGAGCTTTTTCTAAGCTCATACGCCCTTCACTCACTTCATTTTGATAATACGAGAGGAGAGAACTTACCGTGTCAATCTGAGTTGTAAGCATCGTCTTTTTGGCATCCATCAACTCTTGTTTTGTTGATATAAACGAATCAATCGCGACCAACAATAAAGCCAAAGAAACCAACAGTGAAACCAACATTAATTTTGTTTTAATCGTTATATTATCCATCACCACACCCCTTTTCTAGGAAATACCACATTTATTATATATGCGAATTATAGAACCTGAATATAGCATGAGTATAGCAATACTGATAAAACTATTTAATTAATCGTCAATAAGTATAATTTATTTTTAGATTGAATTAATATTATCCTCTTCGACAATGTAATCTTCCAAATCGATCATCTCGTTATCCAATATGGGGTCCAGTGCATGTATCCCATAGGGACGTACGGAATGGCGATCTTTCGTAATCAGCGGATGCCAAGCGGGGAGCGGTTTACCGTGATGACGTAAGCGATATGCGCATGTATCGGGGAGCCAGTCGTACTCATCTACCCGCTCAATACTTAACCCCATACACCCATCTTCCCGATCAAAGCGGTTGGCATAGTCACTGCATTGCCCCCCCTCAATATCGTAACAATGGCACGCAACACGTGTCAAATAAATAGGGGCATTATCGTCATCTTCATCCTGAAGACGATTCAGACAGCATAGTCCGCATCCGTCACATAAGGCTTCCCACTCCTGTGGAGTTAATTCTTCGAGTGTTTTCGTTTCCCAAAATGGGGCTGTTTCTTGTTGTTTCATAGTAGAAAAATAGCATATTTGGGATTAAAATCGCCCATTTGGAGCGTTATTTGGATATGATGAGCAAAATATAAAGGATAATTTATGGATAGTACCGAACAAACATTAGCAGAACAGTTACGAGAGAGCGCAGACTCAATCGGAGGAAAAAACTTTTTCCTCACCCTCGCTGAGACGATCCGCTCTACTCGTGAGGGTATTATCGTCGGTGAAAAAAAACAGATCAACTACTCCAGCGG
>DLUI01000047.1 GCA_002742695.1 Sulfuricurvum kujiense
ACCATCCCCTCACTAGGATCAATCCCGACAATCCGATCAACAACCAATCCCGCTTTATCGGCACGGCGTTTCCAATACCCCATCATATCGCCCGTTCCGCATGCGACATCTACGATGGAATCAATCGTTTTCGAGGGGCAGTAACCAAACGCCAAATCGCATGCCTTGCGACGCCAAAAGGTATCGATACCCATACTGAGGACTCGATTAGCACGATCATAGGTCGGAGCTATATCGTTGAACATCGATACGATTTTCTCTTGTTTGGTCATAAATAGTCCTATTTTTTCTTCATCCAAAGGATAATATTGTCAGTGATTTTAGCGCTAAGAACCTCAAAATCCTCTTGAATGACACCAAGAGTTTGTGATCCGCCCCCAATTTTGGGTGCAATGTAACTGAGATACCAATTTATGACCTTAGACGAAGCTTCCATCATCCCCGCGCCCCCCTCAATCATCACCAATCGGTACCCGTTTATTTTTTCCAGCGACGATTCAACAAATACATTCCGATTCGGTACACTAAAAAGGGGAATCGTGCGGTCAAAATCATTGTGATGCGAATAAATCAGTACATCAGGTGCCCTCCCCTCGACCAGTCGTGCATCGAGCGTCGGACGATCATGCCGTACCGTATTACCGCCGATAACAATCAAGTCACACCGATCGCGCAGAGTATGCATATGCTCACGTGAGCTTTTTGAACTGATCGTCCCCTTATCAATCGTCCCATCAAGTCGCTGCGCCCATTTAAAAAAAACAAAAGGGTTCTCTTGCCATTTCAAAAACGGCTCTAACAGTTCACTTCCCTCTTTTTCCATAACACCAAAAAAACATTCAACACCTGCGTCACCCAAAAGTGTGGCACCGCCTGATGCGATAGGGTTGGGATCTTTACAGGCTACAAAAAGCTCTTTAACTCCCAAATCACGAATCAATAGTGCGCAGGATGGGGTTTTACCGCTGTGGGAACACGGTTCGAGTGTTACTGCCATTGAAACAGAGCTAAAAATACCGTTATGGTGGGTACGAAGATACGCATGGATATGGTGAGAGTCGTCGGAGTCTGCAATGGTAGTATCGCCAGATAGGAGAACATAAGCATCACGAAGTGCATACACTTCGGCATGAGGACCGCCTGCGCGTTTGTGGGCACCGACAGAGAAGATAGTACCTTCTTGGGAAAAACAAACGGCACCGACGGCTGGGTTAGGAAATGTAAGGAGTTGATAATCCCACGCTGCAGCCAGCGCGAGTGTCATAGCATGATGTGCTGCAGAGGGTTTCATTACCACTCGAAGTAGGTTTTTGCCTTGCTGATCGAGCGAAAAGGGATCCGTTTTTCACCCTCTTCTTTGGTGTTAAGGATGATCTCTTCGTTTTCAACGCCGATCATTTCACCCTCATATTTCTCTTTCGTGATGGTACTCAAAGCAACTTTTTCCCCTACTGATTGAACAAAGTGCTCTAGTGTTTTGAGACGACGCTCAATACCGGGTGAGCTTACTTCGAGACGATACTCACCGCTTACCGGAGAGGTAACGTCTAATAATGGATTGATAAGATGGGTAAGTTCAGCACATTGGTTGAGCGTTACACCGCCCGGTGCCGTAACACTAACACGAAAAATGGTGTTCTCATTTTCGTTAAGTACGGCGGTATCATAGAGAGACAAGCCGATGGATTCAACCATTTTTTTGATGTCAGATTCAAGACTCATCTTTTTTCTCCTTGGCGATTTGGGCGAATAACGCCTCAATATTTTGGCTTCGTTTGAGGGTATCATCAAACACGAAGGTCATACGGGGACTGCGAAACCAGCCTTGATCTTTCATACAATGCTCTTCGATAATCGGACGGGCTTTTTCGAGCAGTTTTAAAAAGACGGCTTGTTCTTGAGGAGTGTAGTGGTGCGGATCAAGATAGACTTTTGCATCGCTTCGCCCGCGTGAACAATGGACATCGATAACATCCACTTCACGCACACGCGCATCGGAGAGTTGTGAAATCGCCTCGGGAATCAACTCTTTGAGAATCGATTCCGTTCGCTTGATTTTTATTTGTGCCGGAGTCACAGGGATACTTTAGTCTCGATTTTTTTGAAGGTTTCGATAACGTCACCCACTTTGACATCGGTGTAGCCGTTGAGGACAACACCACAATCCATCCCTTTACCAACCTCTTTGACATCGTCTTTGAAACGTCGGAGGGATGTAAGATCACCCTCATGGATAACGACACCCTCACGGATAACGCGAACCATTCCGCCGCGTACGAGTTTACCGTCAACGACCACACATCCTGCGATAGTTCCTGCACCGCGCGGCATAGGGAACGTATCACGAACTTCGGCTTGTCCGGTATTCTCTTCACGGAATTGCGGTGCCATCATACCGCCGAGCAACAATTTAACATCGTCGATCAACTGATAAATAATAGAGTAGGTTTTGATCTCTACACCCATTTGTTTAGCCATAGCGTTAACATTACCCGTAGGACGAACGTTGAATCCGAGTAGGGCACAGTTTTCACTGTTGTTGACCAATGCAATGTCATTTTCAGTGATTCCGCCGACACCGCTGGAGATCACTTCAACTTTGACCTCTTCATTGCGCAACTCTGCAAGAGCCGATTTAATCGCTTCGAGAGATCCGTGAACATCGGTTTTAAGAACCACTTTAAGGGCTTTAATACGACCCTCAGCGATCAACGAGGTCAAATCATCAAACGATGCTTTGGTACTCAATGATAGTTCACGGTGACGATCGTACTCAGCACGTTTTTGTGCTACTTCACGCGCTTCACGATCACTCTCCATCACCATCATTACTTCACCCGATGGCGGAACATCGCTCAATCCTACAACAACGGCGGTTTGACTCGGTCCGATATGTTGAAGCTGTGCTTTACGATCACTGATCAATGCACGAACACGTCCATAAGCACCACCACACACGATGTTATCACCGACGCGCAGGGTTCCGTTTTGAACGATAACGGTAGCAACCGGTCCACGCCCTTTTTCCAGCGTAGACTCAACAACGACCGCTTTTGCCATAACATCAGGATTTGCTTTGAGTTCCATCACTTCCGATTGGAGCAAGATCGCTTCCAAAAGCTCATCGATTCCCGTCATAGCTTTTGCTGATACGCCGACGAACTCGACATCTCCGCCCCACTCAGTAGGGTTAAGTCCGAGTTCTGCCATTTGTGCTTTAACCATATCGGGATTTGCACCCGGTTTGTCCATTTTGTTCACCGCAACGATAACCGGTACTTTTGCATCTTTGGCATGTTGAACCGATTCGCGAGTTTGAGGTTTAACCCCATCGTCTGCCGCAACAACAATAACGATAATATCGGTAAGCTGTGCACCGCGTGAACGCATCGCACTAAACGCTTCATGCCCCGGAGTATCGAGGAACGTAATCAATTTACCTTTTTGTTCTACCGAGTAGGCACCGATGTGCTGAGTAATTCCACCCGCTTCGCCGTTTGCCACTTTAGCATTACGGATCGCATCAAGAAGAGAGGTTTTACCATGGTCAACGTGACCCATGATAGTGATAACCGGAGGTCGCTCAACGGCCCCCTCGCTGTCTTCGTGCTCTTCATCGTATGCAGTCTCAAGATTAAAGGCATCTTTTGGATCGATAGTGGTTACTTCAACACCGAACTCACTCGCCAAGATTTCGATTTCGTCTTTACCGAGGAAGTCATTTTTAGTCACCATCATTCCGAGGTCAAAAAGGACTTTGATAACCGCAGAGATACTCTGACCTACTTTTTCGGCGAATTCGTAAACACGAACGTCTTCAGCGATTTCAACGTGAGTAATAACTTCGTCTTCTTTTGCATCTTTCGTATAGCGCTTACGTGCTTCACGAGAAACTTGACGCGGTTTACCACGGTTAGCACCCTGTTTTTTACCCGCGTTACGACCGATCGGTTTTTTCTCTTTCGGTTTTTGCTCTTCTTCCGGCGGTAAATTAGCACCCAAATCGTTGAAATCCATCAATACGACTTGATCTTGTTCATAGTCCATAGAGACATCGGAGATGCCGCCACCGAAAATATCAAGGCGAACCCCTTGATCTTTTTTCTGTACCGGAGAACTGCTATTTTGTGTTTTTTTCGCTCGTTTCGCTTCTAATTCACGTTGAGCCTGCTCACTGAGTTTTCCGTAACTAGAAACGTGGCTACTTTCATGACGAACCGGAGCAACAAACTCTTCTTCTTGAGGACGCTTTTTCTTAACGATTTTCAAACCTGTACGCTTAGGAACTTCTTGCTCGACTAATACTTCTTCCGAACTCTCTTCTTTTACCTCTGCAACCGGTGCAACACTCGGAGCACTCTCTACTACGGCAGCAGCGGTGACAACCGATACTTCTTCGGAAGGGGTTATTTTTGGAGCAGGCTTAGACGCTGCGGCTTCCGTAGATGCGCCGCTCATGATATAGTTCATGATTTGCTCAGCTTCTTCGATCGAAACCGAACTCGAGGCAGTTTTCACATTAAGCCCCATTGCAGCTGCTTTGTCTACTACCTCTTTTGAATTGATACCAAGCTCTTTGGCAATTTCATGAACTCTAACTTTATCCATCATTAACGATGATCTCCTTTAACCGATTCATCAGCTCTACGCTAGCGCCGCTTTTACATTGACGGGACAGCTGTCCCGGAGTTTTCTTATGATCGGTACAAGACCTGCACATATAAAAACTTCTCCCCACATTCGTGTAAGGTTCTAAGACCCCGTTACGACATTGAAGGCGTAAAAGTGCTACTTGAGCAAAGCGCTCACGACATACCACGCACATGCGGATAGGCTGATGTAACTTTTGCGCCATTATATCCAATACTTTCTTAGTTATCGTTCGACAACTAAACCGTCATTATCGAAGCCTAAAATTTTGACCTCGAAATCGGTGAACTCCGACTTAAATTTATCGGCCAACATTTGGGCATCCTGGTCATAGACCATATTGAAAAAAGTCGATCCGCTCCCCGATAACGTGGACATCAATGCCCCGTTATCGTACGCCATTTTTTGAACGGCAAAAAGCTCAGGAAGCATCTTCATCCGTACTTTTTGATGGAACCGATCTTGGGTAGCGAGACGAAGCATCTCCCAATCTTCATTAAAAAATGCCCCCACCGTCACCGCCGTATGAGAGAGGTTGAAGACGGCATTTTCTTTGCTGTACGATTTAGGAAGTGTCGTACGAGATTTAGCGGTTGAGATCGGCTTGTTCGGGATAACAACGACCGCTTTGAGATAATCGGGGAGATGTTTTTGCTGTGAAAAAACCTTTTGCTTCTCTACCATCGCCGCATTAAATCCCCCCATGACAGCAGGAGTAATGTTATCGGGATGGCTTTCATACACAAGCGCATGATTGAGAATACGACGTTTGGACACTTTTACCCCTGCTGCTTCGTGGGCGCAGCTGATAGCGCTGACGATAACGGCAGAAGAACTCCCAAGACCGCGCGACATCGGAATCTGATTGTAAAACGTAAATTTGAAATTTTGTCGTTTTTGGGTCAGTCTGCGATAATGTTCATTGAAAATAGAGACGAAAAGATTGTTCCCTTTGAGGCGCGGGTTGTTCTCCCCCTCCCCTTTGATAGAGACGGCAAAAAAACGTGACGGCACCAATTCGACTTGATTACGCAAATCGACGGCAAGTCCTAATGAATCAAATCCGGGCCCTAAATTAGCACTCGTTGCGGGTACACTGACGAACAAATAATTTCCTTATCCTACGGCATCAATCCCATAATAAGGGAGATTGTCCGAATTAAATTTTTCTAATTCTATGGTTTTAGGAAGTTCAAAACCGATAATCTCAGGCGAGGTCAGCGGTTCTAACTCAATAGTTGTCCTATTTTTAACAAAATAGAGCTTTCCAACTGCTTTGATGGGGCTATTTTGGTTAAAAAAGAAGGCATCCGTTGCCAAAAGGGGGATTTTTCGTGCAATACTGAGTGTTTTTAGAAAAATATAGGTGACCTTGATCCCCATAAAACTCCCGGGACCTTTGGCATACATCAAATGCGAAAAAGTATACCGCGCTAACAGCGAGTCAAAAATCTCCGCCAGCACATCCGAACTCATCCCCTCATTTTTAATCTCTTCGACTAAAATTCCATCTTTGTAAATTCCCACCAATACGGGGGAACTTAACGCGATGACAAGGGCGTCATGCATACGCTTTTGCCAACTCTTTCGACTCTGCGTGCGCTAGTTCGACGATCTCGTAGTTCGCCGGATCTTTTAAAAGCTCTAACGTCAATTTATGGTTAAGATCATGACTCCCCGCGAACGCTTCGTAGTTACCGATGAAATTCATTCCGATCAGCGACATATCGCCGATCGCATCAAGAATTTTGTGACGTACAAACTCATCACCGAACCGAAGCCCCTCAGGGTTGAGCACTTTTTTATCATCCAATACGACCGCATTTTCCAAACTTCCGCCCAGAGCGAGCCCTTTGGAGCGGAGATATTGCACTTCATGGACAAATCCGAACGTTCGAGCACGTGCGATCTCTTTTTTATAATTCTCTTTGGTAAAAGAGAGGACATAGCTTTGCTGATCAATAACGGGGTGTGAAAATTTGATCGTAAAATCATAGTTCATATCATTGGACGGGATCAATTTAACGTATTTGTCCCCCTCTTGAACGATCACCTCTTTTTTGATTCGCATAATTTTCTTAGGCACGTCCTGCGCTACGATTCCCGCCTCTTCAAGAAGCATACAAAAGCTCATAGAGGAGCCGTCCATAACAGGTACTTCATCCGCATCGACGATAACGCGAAGATTATCGACACCGTAAGCATAGATCGCCGAGAGCATATGCTCGATCGTCGAAATCGTTACCCCTTCGCGCCCGATAACCGTTGCCATTTTCGTGTCGACAACATTCTCAGGAATCAGCGGAATGGATACACCGGCATCACTGCGGTAGAAAACAATACCGCTGTTAGTTCCTAAGGGTTCAAGCCGTAATTTGACGGGGGAGCCTCGGTGCAAACCTATACCCACGAGTTCGACACTTTTACCGATCGTTGTTTGCATCATGTGCGTGTTATCCTTAGCTCTATTGTGAAATTATACCGTGTTTCAACGTTGGTTAATGATTACTTTGGCGTTCTCAATAACACTGGTTATGTTGTCATAGATCCATTTTGTATCCATCCACTCTTCCGGGCGGACTTCGATTCCTTGTACCAAAATACCGAAATGAAGATGATCCCCCATCGCATAGCCGCTAAGCCCCGTTTTTGCGATCTCTTGCCCGAGTGCGGCAACATCTCCCTCTTGCACATGTACTTCCGAACAGTGGCCATAGAGGGTGTAAAGACCGAACCCGTGATCGATAATCGGCAAGTTACCGTAAATTCCGTTGGGTTGAGAAAAAACAACATTGCCGCCGTTGGAAGACGTAATCGGTCCCATCGCAACACTCGCTAAATCAAGCCCCATATGATACGCTTGACTCACATTTTCTTGACCTTTATAACTGTAAATGCGGTGATCCCCGAAATCGGCTACTTTTTGACCGTTCACGAGGGGGTAAAAAGGTTCCGGAGTAAAATCAAGTATCATATTTTTAGAAACTTTCGAGGTAATGTCATGGATAATTTTCTCATTATCGGCACGCACTTTTTCGTTAATGATACGAAACTGCTCCAAGCGGTCATCCACCCCTGCCGTTTGTTCGTATTCATTCGCAAGTTCCGCAATCTTACCGTCTAAGAAAGCATCACTGAGTTCAATATTGGATACTCGGTAAACATGATCTTTCAGACGAAGCGGTATAGCACTTTTTGTCTCATTTCCGGCACGGTCACGCGCGACTACGGTCGCACTGAAGGTTTGTTCTTGAACCGGCCACGCAACCAAAGAGGCGTAGTATCCCTCTTTCATAAAAGGCTGTGCGACAAATGTTTTGCCAAAAGAGGTCTCAATTTTCAAACTTTGCATATGAGGGTCTTCGGCTTTAAAAATAACAATCGCCGATCCCCCTTTTTGAATTTTGTAGGAGTTGGCAACAATTGCAAGCACCGGACGACGCTGGTCGATAATGAGGGTGATCTCCTCTTTGTAGGTGTTCCCCATAAACAGACCCCATAAACTGTTGTCGGTCGCTTCAATTTTCAAAACGATAGAGGTTGCTTCGACTCGACGCACCCCTTTGGGAGGGAGGATATCAAATACTTTTTTAGTCTCTGAAGATTTCGCGTTTTCTTCAGCAACAACCCACTCTTCATGCGGTGTTACAATCGTTGCTTTAAACGATTTTAACCCGCTAGTATCTTCTACGCTGACATGGATAGGGTCTCTAAAATTCCAATACCCGTCTTGAGATAGGGAAACTTTCGGGTCATCCTTCTCAAACAGCGGTGAAAAACCCATAAATCCAACGGCGCTCAAAACTAGAACAACCAGTACCCATCCAACAATTCCCGAATTATTTCGGCCTCTTCTCACATAAACTCCTTTGTAATCATTACCATAATATTTTTGATAAGCTCATCATAATTTTCTTGTTTTATCCAGGTACCTGAGCGTTTCACGTGTCCGCCGCCGCCGAATGAGGTCATAATCTTAGCGGCATCAACCGTTCCGTCTGTCCGCAAAGAGAGCTTTATCCCCCCAAGCGGGTGTTCCAACACCATAATAGCCGCTTGAACACTTCGCATCCCTAATGCTTCATCCAATACGCTTTTGCACTCAGAAACACTAGCACCGCTCTCCTCCAATAAAGGGAGGGAAACCTCAAACACCGCTAGGCGAGCATCCGCTAACAGCTTCATCTGTTTGAGCAAGATTCCCCGTATTCTCAAAGAGGCAAGAGAACGGCGTCGGTAAAGCCACTCCATACACATCGCGTGATCGGCTCCGAGTTCCAAGAGTCCTTGCGCCATCGCAAACGTTTTCGTGCTGCATTCGGGTGCGCTAAAACATTTCGAATCATCGAGCAGTCCGGCATAAAGCGAAAGCGCTATTTTACCATTGATTTTTATACCGTTGGCAACAAAATAGTCATAAACGACTTCGGTCGTGCTAATTGCCGAACTATCCACTATGTTGCACGTACCGAATAGATCATTACTGACATGATGATCAATATTGATAAGCGGTAACTCTTTTTCAATTCCAAGCCGTCCATAACTGCCGCAGTCAAAGCTGATAAGCAACTCGGCATCTTCGGGAAAACGGTCGGTTATTTTGTCAAACCACGGTAAAAAAGCGAGATTGGGATCGACTACGGATGAAGCACAAAAAAGGGTTATTTTCTTTTGGCTCCGAAGTAAATAGGAGTAAAAAGCACACGCCGCGCCGAGCGAATCGGCATCGGGACTTTTATGTGCTACCAAAACGATATGGTCGGCGGAATCAATCAGGGATAAAGGCATTAGAGACTCATTAATTGCTGCAAATGCCGAAATTATAACACTTATCTCCTGTATTACTCGATGACGCTGTTCAAAACGCCCTCAAAATCTTTCTGAGCCTGAAGCAACGTCTCTTTTGCCTCTGAGTTATCGACACGAGCACTGCTCATCCAGTTATAGACGCCCGGGAAGCCCATTACGATTTCATCGGCATCTTTTTTCTTATACACCATCAACGTACACGGGGCAAATGCCGCTGCTTCGGGGCGAGTTTTTGCTACCGTATAAATTACTTTGAGTTTACAGATAGAATAGGTATCGTAAAAATCAAACGGACTTTTTTCACCGAGCGCGAAGTTGTAATCGGTAAAGTTCGACATCACGAATCCTGCGGGTTTGAGACCGTCTTCGATCATCATCTCTGCTTCTTCTTTATCTGCAGCCCAGCTCTCTTTGCTACTCTCTTTGACATAGCGGCTAAGGAGTACCCCTTCTTGTGGAAGCGCCGTTTCACTCATCGTTACTTTTGCATTCGGCAATGCTTTTTTCAATGTTGCCAACGCCTCTTTTTCGATTAGAACAAACTCTTTTGCTTTAAACCCTGCTATTTTTGCCATAGCTTCCGCACTCAATATAGAGACATGAAACTCTTTTTCTCCGCTTCGTTGGTAAATACCAAATCCCATCGGAACAAAAATTCCCGCATCGGGATTGGCTTTTACCAATGTTTCCGAATGAGCTTTATGATACGCGGTCAAAAGATTGAACTGTGTAAAATCACTTTGTCCGAATTGAATTTTAAACGGTCCGTTCATTTCGCTGTTAGCTGAAATGACAAAACCGTTGGCTTCAAGTGCTTTTTCAATGACAGCAGCATTGTATTTACCATCCGCGTTCGGAATACTCAATAGGTGTAAATCACCGCCAAAAAGGGATAAAAATCCCGCCAAAACTGTTATGAGAAAAATTTTCATCTTTACTTCCTTAAGGTTGAATATAAAATGCGCCCTCACTGGCGCGCTCGATTACTTCGGCAATCCCTGCACTGACAATCTCAACATCAGGCGTTAGCTGGTCAGGGGTGATTTTTTTAGTCTCCATCGTATTGCCGCATGCGACAAATTCGACACCGTATTGCTGGAGTGCCCGAACCCGAACGGCAATCTCTTTTTCACTTTTAAGCAACGTACGGATACCGTGATAATAGGCCACAATACGCAAATGGATCTTTTCGGGACCGTAGAATTTGAGGAGATTGTTCGCCGTACTCAATCCGTGGTGAATCGATTCATCATCACCATGACTGATCCCCATCACCACTTCACGCGGTTTATCGATAGAGGGTTCAGGTTGTGCGAAACGAATATCCCCAAAAGCAAGTGTAGAGAATACGGAAACTAAAAATACTAATCGTTTCATTATTATTCCCACTCGAGTACCCGATACGAAGCTTCAACGTTATGGCGATGCGTACCCTCATAGAGTTTGTATTTTTTATAACCGTCCATCGTTACTTTTTTAATCGTATCCTCGATACTGAGACCCTCTGCAATTGCGGCACGAATCTCGCTACGCATCTGCGTGAAATAGTCTCTCGTCATCGCCGCCGCATCTTTATCGGTGCGGTTTCCATGTCCTCCGACGATGTGTTTGGCTTTTAACGTATCAAGCTCATCAAGTGCCAAGAGCCAGCCGTTAATATCTCCCCCTCGAACAGAGGGGAGACGATCATTAAAAATCAAATCAGCGGCAATCAGTACATTTGATTTCGGTAGATACACCACCATATCTTTTGCCGTATGGGCTTTATGTTTGGCAATTTTAAGCTCAAGTTTTTGATTACCGATGTTCAACGTTGTATCACTGCTGATCATCTCAGTCGGCAATGTAGGCTTCGTCTTAGCATACGCTTCGCCAGAGATATAGGTTTGCATTCGGGTAGGCTCGCTCATATCGGCACTCACCTTGAAATCATCGGATCCTAACACACGAATTCCCTGCTCGGTAAAATAGTTATTTCCCAACCAATGATCATCATGGATATGGGTGTTGATAACGAGTTTAACGGGGAGGGATTTGATTTTTTTCATCGCGTTATACGCCGACTCGGCATAGGCATACGAGGGACCGGTGTCGACGACAACGTATCCCTCTCCTGCATCGATGTAACAGCTGTTAACGATGTTTCCGTTGTTGGTTTTATCCATAATCTCAGGCTTCCCAAAAAAGCAGTGGACATCCGAGGTAACACGTACCGGTTTGAGGGCATAATCATACGCGCTCAAACTCGTGATCGTAAAGAATAAAGTTCCCAACAACGCTCTCATCATTTAGCCTTTAGAAGAGGTAGTTAATTTCGAAACGGTATTC
>DLUI01000018.1 GCA_002742695.1 Sulfuricurvum kujiense
ATAAAAAGCCACTCCGAAACCGAGCGTTCCGAGGACAAAATAGAGGCTGAAACGGGTTTTGAGAAGATCAAAAAAGATTGTCCATCCTACCGCTTGAATGGTGAGGATAAACTGTACCGCACCGCCGATACTCCCCGCCAATGCCAAACCTGCCGCTCCCATCGACTGCATCAAAATAACCGAGAAAATCAGATTGATCACGAGGGAGATGACGGCGATCTTCGCCGCTTTGAGATGTTTGTGCTGGGCGTAGAGGTACATCGAAAAGAGCTTTGCCAATCCAAAAGGGATCAGCCCCACCATGTACATTTGGAGCACGTGAGCGGTATTGATGGTATCTTCGATATCAAACGCTCCGCGTTCAAACAACAGCCAAATGATCGGTTCCGCGAGCAAAATCCCCCCTAAGACGGAGAGACCCAAGAGAGCGTTGAGAAGCCAAAACGATTTGTGAAGGTTCTCGAATGCGAGTTCGTCATTGCCGTTATTGATCGCTTTGGCGATTCTAGGAAACAGCGCCGTGGTGATAGCGAGGGCAATGATGGCGAAGGGGAGCTGAAAAATACGGTTGGCGTAAAAGAGATACGACACCGAACCCGCCGCCAAAAACGAGGCAAGAGAGGTGTCGATAAACGAGGCGATTTGCGCCGTGGAGTTCCCGACGACCGAGGGGATAAAGAGCGATTTGAATTTCGATTCCTCTGCTTTGACATCTTTGGTTTTGCGGTATTTCCATCCGCCGATTAACACTTTCATCAACCCTTGCTTGCGGATCGCATAGAGGTGGGTAGCCACTTGGAGAAGCCCTCCGATGAGGATGGAAAAACTAAGAGCATAGACGATCGTCTGCGGATCGGAGTTGGTAAAGAGGATCAGGGCAACGATCATCGCGATATTGAGCCAGACAGTTGAAAATGCGGTGGTGAAAAAATGCTCTTTATGTTGGAGCAGAGCCCCTAAAAAGGTGACGATAAAGATGAGGTCAAGATACCAAAAGTTGATCGCCGTAAGGGGGGCGGTTTTAGAAATAAGATCATGCCCCCAGTCCCACGCCAACATTTTGGTAAAAAATCCCGGAAAGAGGGTGACGAGAAAAGAGAGGGCAACGATAAACACCATAAAACGGATGAAGATAGCGACGGCAAAGACACTTTTTTGATTCGAGGCGATGTAAGAGGGCATAAAACTTTGGGTAAACGACCCCTCCGCGAAGATACGGCGAAAGAGATTCGGGAATTTGAACGCCATTAAAAAGATATCGCTCCACATGTTCGCACCCAACACCGATGTCATTAATACATCACGCCCCAAGCCCGTTACACGGGAGATAAGGATACCAAAAGAGTTGGAGAATATCGATTTAAACATCGTTTATATCAAGCCCTGAATATAGATTTGATGCAATTTTAGCTGATTAGCGATTAAAAGTTATCGGAGTAGGGTATTTCGTCATTCCGTACTCGATACGGAAGCCAGTTTTCGAGAGACAAGCATCCTGTGCATTTACTTCTATTTTTTGCCGCCAAAGATAGTTTTAGAAGTTCTATCTAAATATTTTATCACTTCAAAATATGGAGGGTCAATTTTATAGTTTTCAAAGTTAGCATTGTTACTCAAATTTATCAGCGTAATTGATTGTGTACCCTTAACTATTACATTTCTGAAGTGTTGCCAACCATTTTTCTGTAAATTACCATTCATACTTCTACGAATTGAGGTTGTTAAAATATCTGCCAGTTGTATT
This sequence comes from Sulfuricurvum kujiense, assembly GCA_002742695.1. GTDB lineage: Bacteria > Campylobacterota > Campylobacteria > Campylobacterales > Sulfurimonadaceae > Sulfuricurvum > Sulfuricurvum kujiense_A. The sequence goes on from DLUI01000018.1 coordinate 1,745, forward strand.
CCAAGATTATTTTTTGAATTTTCAAACTTTATATTAGTGTAAACTGAATTGAGGTCAAAAAAATCATTTGGGTCTTTATCGCCAACATGTTGAACTAAATAATTTGGAATATCACCACTTTTTCTATTTTTAAAAAAATGACTATAATCACCTTCTTTAATCATTAAAAGTGGTTTATCAAAAGATCTTGATTGAGCCAATGGTAAAATTAGTGTTTTCCAAATCTTTTCCGAAGTTGTTATTTTTGTATCTTTGGCATCAACAATCCATTTGAAAAACTCTAATTCTTTTGGTTTTTTTATCGAATAGTTCAACATTGTTTTTTGAAATATTTGTATCAAAAGTTCAATTATTAAACTTACTTGTACATATAGTTGATTTGGAAGAGATTCAATTTCATCTTTTGTTTTGTATAAATTTTTAATCAAAATTTCATTAAATTCGTCAGTTATGCAACTAATCATTTTTTGAGCTCTTTCTAACTTATGAATAGTCATATCGTCTTCAATTTGAATATTCATATCAATAGCAACAACTTCAAACATAACATTGTATTTTTGAAGTATTTCAATTACGCTAGCTACTTGAGATTCATTAAGTTGACTTCCTTTTACTTCTGTATCGCTCAAGCCCCATTTACTTTTCAAAGCTTCAAATTTTGAAAATATAATACTCGTTTTCTCTTCAGGTAAAATCAATGCTCCAACTACTGAGACTGCACATTTGTTTTCTGTAGGTTTGACAAAAACACCTGCTTCATCAATATAAATATTCATTTATGTCTCGCTCCAACTTTTCAAAGATAGGGAAAAAATAAGAAATAATGGCCAAGTGATACCGATAACTTTAGTCTCAAAAGAAAAAATAGAGTAGCCTGAATATCAATGAAGCGATAACACTGTAATTATTACTTATCAATCCATTTAAAAATATCTAAAATGACGATCACATTATTGTGCTCATCTATGAGATAGGGGATTGTATACCCTTTAAAAATCATATCTCGAACGTGTATATCATCAAAATAGAGCGATTTTCGGTATTTGTAAGGGCTTGTGGATAAGTTATGGATTTTTGCATATAAGACGGAGTTAAACGCTTTAGCCTTGTTTTTACTGTCTTTGGAAATAAAACGGAAGATTTTTTTTAGATTTATAATAAATTCATCGTCTTGAACGATTGTCAAATTAGATACTTTCGATAAATTTGTTCATCTCTTCTACGTGGCTAGGATTCAGAGGTGTATATGAACCTGTTCCATCTCTGTAGCGTTCTACGGCACTAGTCACTTTTTGTTTTGCTTCTTCGGTAGATACGCCTTTGTATCCGTCATCCACTAAACTAACCAAGTACTCTTTGATTTTTGTTTGAATATCTATATTTTTAGAGGATAGATGTTCATATAAATCATCATTTAGTTGTAAATGTAGAGTATGCATAGACTATCCTTTTGAGCAATATAGACTTTTTTATAAACTTCGATAATTATACCCCAAAAATCATAACAGAGATTTAGCGATGAAAGGGGACAAACATACGTTAAAATAAATTTTACGCAATTTTAACCGATATGTGATTAAAATAGGGGCAATTACAAAGGATAGAAAGATGGGGTTGTTTACCAAAGAGGGTGAAAATGTGACAACGGTATCGTCGATAACGCCGATAATTGTACGTACTTCGAACGTAGCCAAAGAGCTTTTACAAGTTTCCCTTACCTATAAAGTCCCCGTCCCTTCCCTTGACTTCCATCTTCTCGGTACCCAGACTTTTACAAAGGCTTCTGCAGAAGGCTCAGGTGAGGATTGGGTAGAACTTACTTCCGATGAGGTGAAAGATCTCAAAGCGGATGATTTTTTAAATCCGAAATTTGAACTCAAGCAAGTTCATGAAATCGAAATTTACTCCCTAACTGAAGCTCACCCGCTCGAATCGATGGATATGTCCATCGGTGGAAACGCAACGCTGTGCAAAATCTATTTGACGATTAAAGCAGGAAGTGTCGCCCACTATTACGAAAAGTTTCAAGAAGATTTTCTCCATTTGATAAACAAAAAAAAGCTTCGAGCCAATCTGATGATCGGGGTTTTCGATTCGATGATGGTT
>DLUI01000060.1 GCA_002742695.1 Sulfuricurvum kujiense
AAGAATTACCGGTAGAAGAAAAAACAAACGAGCCATTTTATAAAAAATATAAACTTCATCTCTCTCTTGCTGCGGCGGTGCTGGTTGTCGGGACGAGTGCATTGGCTCATTACAAAAATGAACAAGTGAAAGAGGAGTTGGTAAAAGCGATCGGCGCTTATCAAGAGAGTCTCGTATTGATCGGCGGAGAGATGAGCTATAAGAGTATCGATTGCGGTGGAATCATTGCAACCGATTGTGAGATAGAAGCGATAAAATTTTCGGTAATGGGGCAAGAACAGCTCAGTATAGGTTCTCTTCGTCTGGGTAACGTAGAAGAGTTGGCAAAATTTAAAGCCTTTGGAAAAGGGGAAAATGTTGAAGCTTCTATCGATATCGAAGCCGATGAAGTCGCTCTCCCTAAACCGATTATCGGACAAATGATTGCCCAAAATGTGAGTAATGCGTTTCAGCAAAGTACACTCGGCAAGCTCAGTACGATTAACCTTGCACTCCATGGTGAGGTTGAGGGGAATTCAATGCATATCAAACATCTTGAAATCGATCAGTTTCGTATCGATAATGCCATTATGCCGTTAGAATTTTCAATGAGTGCGCGAGAGGTGTCAAGCACGGCTCCTGATTCGATGATACTCGAAGAATTTGCACTTAAAGTTGAAAATCGTGCTATTTCGGATGTTACCTACGAGTCGGTTAAAACTTTTACCGATACCTTGCAAAAAGAGGAACAAGCGATCTTCTTAAAAGAGTTTGCTCTTAGCCCCTCAGAATTGAACGATAAAGAAAAAGCATCTCAAGCGATCAATACAGCGATTGCCAAACGTTTTGAAGCCGATTTGCCGAATACTCGGGGAGTGGTAGAAAAAGATTTGATTCGTGCAATGATTCAGATGTTAAAAGGGGAGGTTGATGAGATCACTCTCGAAGGGAAGAACCAAAAAGAGTTGAGTATGGTTCAAGTCCAAAATGCATTGTTACAATCCTCTTCGATGAGTGATGAAGAGGCGCGAAAATTTATGGATGACAAATTTAAACTTGAGATCGAGGCGGATTAACCCGCCTTCGACTTATTTGCGGTGATTCTCTTCAATCATTGCTTCGGCAAGACCGAAAAGCTCACTGCTCGCGATCTCCATAGCTTTAAAATCGTTTAGGATAAGATCGCGGTTTGCAACACACGTGTCCTCTCCTTCAAGGCATCTCATCGATTCCATTACATTATCATGAACTATGGCGTGAGGTTTATCCATTTTACCAAAACTTTGCGTATGTCCGAACCGTTTTTTCCCATCATCCGCATACCATTTACCTAATCGACAGTGGGTATGTCCTCCGAATTCAGCTACTTTTTTTCCTAAATTGATCGACGTATAGGCATTGGTTTTGAAAACGATATGGTCGATCATAATGAGATTGATAAAGATACGGTCTTGTATGCTGGAAAGTTCGTTATCGATCATTTCGGTACTGTGGCGTAGGTGATTCATACTTTGTTGAAAGGTGTGCATAAGAGATGTAAACTCAGAAACTACTTCCCGCATTTCTATAGAATTAGCGGAGTTTTCCATACTCTCTTGTTGCAATACTTGTACAGTAGCACGGATCTCTCCTGTTGCTTTTTGGGTACTTTCCGCAAGCTTACGCACTTCATCGGCAACGACCGCAAATCCTCGTCCATGCTCTCCGGCGCGTGCCGCTTCGATTGCGGCGTTGAGGGCTAAGAGATTGGTTTGATCAGAAATATCACTGATGAGGTTGATAATTGCGGTGATCTCTTTGGATCGGTTCTCTAACATAGCAGTGGAATTAGCATTTTGATCGATGAGGACATTGAGCCCTTCGAGTTTAGTGCCTACTTTTTCAGCGTCTGTTGCCCGCTCGATCGACATAGATGCGGCTTCTTTAACATTGGTTGATATCACTTCGAGTTTTGACGTATTGTTCATAAAACTTTTTTGGAGACCGATTAATTGTTCATTATTTTTATTGATGGTTGCTAAATCGGCATTGAGCTCGGTACGGAGCTGATGATGATAATTTTCCTGCATAGAGGTAATACTGCCGTTTATTTTATCTCCGGCATACGCGAGTATGGGATTTAGCCCTTGTGTATTAAAACGTCTGAAATACTCGTTATTGGAGGCATAGTCGATCGAAGCGCGCATCTCCCGCATAAAAGTTTCCATCTGATCGATCAGGTTATTAACGCCGTGACAGACTCTTCCTGCTTCACCAAGATCGACGATATTGGTAGCTCGCGCTTCAAAATTTCCTTGTACGGCATCTTCTAAAACATTGAGGGATTTACGTAAATGAACTTTTAGCCCAATGAGTTGGAGATTAAAAATATAAGCCATTGAGATATACGTAACAAGTATAAAGGTATCAAACCAACTGAATCCGTGAAGAAAAAAATCAACGACGAAGCCCAAGGAAAACAATCCTAAAAAAAGAATAGCGATAAACTGTAATTTAGAGAGATAAGATGAATTTGTCATAGCGGCCTCCATAATTTTTTAGTAATTCATCCAGTATCTTTTGTGATTGTACGACTCCTCCTGAGCGTTCTGCATTGACGAGACGCTGATAGAGCGGTTTGACTTGTGCTAGTGCTTTTTGGGAGGGTTTTCGGCGGACGGAGTAATATCCTGCCACTCTGCCGTTTTTGTCCAAGGAAGGGGTGACATTTGCATATACCCAGTAGTAGTCACCGTTTTTGGCTTGGTTGATAACGTAGGCATTTACCTCACGACCCGATCGGATTGTTTCCCATAAGTGTTTAAAAATTAGTTTCGGCATATCGGGATGTCGGACAATATTGTGCGGTGCACCGATAATTTCATGTTCTTGGTAGCCTGCTAATTGTAAAAAAAGTTCGTTGCCGTAGGTTACTTTTCCTTGGGTGTCAGTTTTGGAGACGATAATATCGTGCTCACCGAAAGTCAATTCTTGCATTCAATCCCTTCAATATCAGTTTGCCTACAATATTAATGGATAGTGGTTTGTAAAAGGTTTCGTTAAACTTAGTTTGGGTTAAAATAAGGAAAAATTATTCACAAAGAGAATCATGTATATTAGAAATAGTGATAAAACAATATTAATAGTTGAAGATGATATTGAAAGTAACGATAACCTATCTTATTTGTTAGAATCTAAGTTTGCCAAAGTGTTCAGTGCGTATGATGGGATGGAAGGGTGGAAAATGTATCAGGAGAGAAATCCGGATATTATTTTGACGGATATTGAAATGCCTAAGATGGATGGTTTGGAGTTAATACGGCGAATTCGTACGAATAATACGAATATCCCGATTGTCATCTTAAGTTCCTATTCGCATCAACATTATCTACTTAATGCTATCCCCTTGAAGCTTGAGGAGTATCTACTTAAACCGATTACTATGAATAAATTAAATACATTGTTTCAAATACTAGAACAAAACACAAAAGATAAAATTTTAAAGAATATTGATATTTGTGAAAATATGTATTATGACTTTCAGAGTAAAGCTATTTTCCAAAATAGAGAAATGTTGCGATTGTCTCATTTGGAGATTTCTTTGATGGAGCTTTTACTCAAATATCGGGGAAAGATTGTTAGTTATGAAGAGATAGAGTATACACTCTACGGTTCGCAGGAGATAAGTCGAAATGCCCTTAAAATAGTGGTGAGTAATCTACGCAAAAAAGTAGTCGGTCTCAATATTCAATCGACTCCGAAATTAGGATATCGTCTCTCATGAACCAATTTACTGAATATACCTCTAAAGCGCATCTCTTTAATCTCGTCGATCAAACGGACAATATGCTCTCTTTTGTTGATCTGAATTATATCTATCGTGCTGTTAATCAAGCGTATGTAAAAGCATTTAATCGCTCTTATGGAGAGATTGTAGGACATCATGTTGAATCAATAGCGGGGACGGAATTTTTTCAAAATATCATCAAACCTTATCTTGATCAGGCATTTTTGGGTGGAGATGTTTCCTATGAATCGTGGTTCGATTTTAATGAGGGGAATAGAGCCTATTTACTAGTGCGATACCATCCTGTCTATGATGATGAGAGAAATATCATCGGTGTAGTGGTTTCCGGCACTGATATTACAGAACGTAAAAAGTTTGAAGATGAGAAAGCTTTGCAGGATAAATTGTTCATCGAACAAGCACGTATGGCGCAGCTTGGAGAGATGGTCGCTTTTGTCGCCCATCAGTGGCGACGTCCATTGCACACTCTTTCTACCTATTTACTTCGGATACGGCGCAGATTGGCGGAACAATCGTGTGGGTATATCGATGATGAGCTGGGACGCAGTGAAGAGATTCTAGAACATCTTTCCCATAGTTTGGAGAGTTTATATCACTTTCACAGTGATAAAGCAGGCGTGGTAAAAGTAAAAATCTCTGTTGAGGAGGTTAAACGTCTTTTGGAACCTCATTTAAATGCCGCCAATATCACTTTGGAGATTGATATTTCTGCAGAGATGACCATCGATACGAAGGTACCGAGCAGTCGGTTGCTTCACCTTTTTTCGGTATTTATCGAAAATGCGATTGAAGCTCTTGAAAAAGCGGATCGGATCGATAAAAAAATCACACTCAGCGGGTGGGAAGACGGGGAAAAGGTAAGTGTCGATATCTATGACAACGGGGATGGGATGACACATGAACAGGCAAGAAAGATTTTTGAAGCGGGTGTAAGTACTAAGAATGAAGCCGGTCATGGATACGGGCTCTATTTTGCCCGTAAAATCCTCACAGAACAGTTGGGAGGATCGGTTGAATTGATTCAAAACGAAGCAGGGGCATGTTTTCGGTTAACTTTTCCGAAACGGATAGCTTAAACTTTTGGGATGAATACAATTATTACAGATAGACTTAACATTCTATTAACAAAATGGTATTAGAATAATCAAAACTACTCAAAGGAGTTTCCGATGAAAATGTTACTTATGATCGTATCGGCTACGGCTTTACTCTCTACTATTGTNNGAAAAACGGGGAACCATGACATCTCAGCAAGAGCGTGAAGCACTTCATAACGAGCTTATGAACCGTCAGCAATCGATGAGCAAAGAACAGCATGAGAAATTTATGAATAAACCGGAAAACCGTACTCCGAAAATGAAAAACCAAGGTTCAGGCCAGGGGATGATGCAAGGGGGCGGTATGGGCTCAGGCATGGGCGGTGGAATGGGCGGTGGAATGGGTGGAGGCAAAGGGGGGCGTTAAGCCTCCTTTTTGAGCGCTTCGATCTCTTCCGCTTTCTCTTCAATCGTTAAAAGCTCATCCACTTTTTCTTCATAGAGAGCTTTCGTTTTTTCCAACTCTTCTGCCAAAATACTAATCCCTATTTTTTCGTATTTTTTCGGATCGGCGAGAGAGGCGTTCAGCTCATCAATCTTGGCTTCGAGCGTCTCGATTTCAGCGGGTAGTTTTTCAAGTGCACGCTGTTCGTTGAAGGTGAGTTTGAATACTTTCGGTTTTTCGTTCTGCACTACTGTCGTGGTGGTTGCGGATTTGGCAAATTCGGCCTCCATCGCATCCATTTCACTGAGCTCTTTTTCATCTTCGAGATATTCGCTGTAAGGCTTGTAGCTCTCTTCGATAGTGCCGTCACCTTTAAAGATAAAGAGCTTTTTGGCAATCTTATCAACGAAATATCTATCATGGCTGACGAGGATAACCGCACCTGGGAAGTTTTGGAGCTTCTCTTCGAGGATATTGATGGTAGGGATGTCGAGATCATTCGTAGGTTCATCGAGGATGAGACAATCGACCTTTTTGGTAAAGAGGAGGGCGAGAGCGACACGGTTTTTTTCTCCGCCGCTGAGGACTCCTACTTTTTTATCGAGAAACTCTCGCGGAAAGAGAAAATTTTTGAGATAGCCGTAGACATGGTAGTCTTGCCCTTGCGCATCGACACGATCTCCGCCGTGAGGGCAGAACGTTTCGATGAGGTTGAGATTATCATCCAGCATCTCACGGTGCTGATCGAAATAGCCGATGGTGAGATCTCCCATCTTGATGATGCCGTTTGTCGGTTTAAGACGTCCTAGAAGGGCTTTAAGCAGTGTCGATTTACCGCTTCCGTTAGGTCCGACGACGGCGATAACGTCTTTTTGCAAAATACGGGTCGAGAAATCTTTGATAAGTGTTTTATCACCGAGCTTTAGCCCCAGATGTTCGATCTCAAACAGCATCTTTTGGCGGTTGATCCCTTCACCTCGGTTAAAGTGTTTTGCTTCCCGCTCCAATTCCAGTTTCATTTTGCGGATTTTGGACGGGTTGTTTTTGGCATCTTCGCGTAGCTGCAATACCCGCTGTTTTCGCCCTTCATTCCGTTTTAAACGTGCTTTTACCCCTCTGCGGAGCCATTCGTTTTCACTTTTGAGGAGTTTGAGGAGGTTGTCGTGCTGCTGTGCCATGGTGCGAAGAAGCTCTTGCTTTTGCTCCAGATAGTTGCTGTAGCCGCCGTTGAATTCACGCAGAGCACAATCTTCGACTTCTATCGTTTTGGTTGCGATTTGATCGATGAAATAACGGTCATGCGAGATAAAGAGGAGGGTAAATTTCTCTTTGAGGATCAGCTCTTCGAGAAATTCGACCATGTAGACGTCGAGGTGGTTGGTTGGCTCGTCGAGCAGCAGTATGTCGGGTTTTTGGAGAAGCAGCGATGCGAGGGCGACACGTCGCTGTTCCCCTCCGCTGAGGAGATCGACCTTTTTGTTTTCGTACTCTTTGAGCATAAAATGGTGCATGACCCGCTCGATCTTATCATCGAGGTTCCATGCATTGTGGTGATCGAGAAAATTGGTTAAATGGGATTGTTCC
>DLUI01000020.1 GCA_002742695.1 Sulfuricurvum kujiense
GTTTATAAAGAGCCGCGTGCATTGGTCGGACAAAACTACACGATCACCGAAATGAGCGATCCGAACGCCTGTTGCGGGTTCGGAGGGGTGACGATGCAGACGGAGAATTTCCATTTTGCCCAAGCGGCGGGAAAACCTAAAGCGGCCATGATCGCCAAAACGGGTGCGCAAATCGTTACCGCCGAGTGCAGTGCCTGCCGTATGCAGATCAATAACTCAATGAATGAGGCCAATGTGGATGTCGTCTTTAAAAATCCGATCGAACTGATCGCTGAGGCATTACGAAAATGACCACGATAGAGGTGGAGTCATTTTTAGAAACCTTTCAGACCCTTGTCTTAGCATCTCTCACCCCTGAGGATGAACCCCATGCCAGCACTGCCCCTTATGTCCGTATCGACAATGATTTTTATATCCTTATCAGCACCGTTGCCCAGCATGGGCGTAATCTTCTCGTGAACCAAACTGTCTCTTTGCTTTTTGTCGAAGATGAGTCGCAGTGCGTTCAGCCTTTTGCTCGTAAGAGGGTGACATTGGAAGCTATTGTCAGAGAAGTGGGACGGGAAGATGAATATTTCGGACGTGCAATCGAGCGGTTTAAAGCCCATTTTGATTCTAAACTGGTTACATCGTTGACCCAAATGGGGGATTTTCACCTTTTTAAACTCTCCCCTAAAAGCGGCAGTGTCGTGATGGGATTTGGAAAAGCATACCGTTTGGATCACAATTTAGAGGTGATGGCGCAGATTATGGGTCAACATCAAAAGGGTCATGGCAATGGATAAACTCCTGATCGTGTGGAGTAGCGGTGAGATTGAAGTGGCGAAAAAGCTTGTATTGCTTTATGGAAGCGTCATTTTGCCTCGTGGCTATTGGGATGAAGCCCATCTGATGGTATGGGGCCCTTCGGCGAAGCTTTTGGCTGAAAACACGGAGTTACAAGCAATGGTTGCTCAGGTGATCGACTCGGGTGTAAAAGCCTCGGTGTGTGTTGTATGCAGTGACGATTATGGAGTAACCGAAGAGCTTCGAGCGATGGGGATCGAACCGATCCATACGGGAGAGTTTTTAACGCAGGCACTGAAAAGTGATTGGAAAGTGGTGACATTTTGATGGAATTTTGGCAACACATTTACGAACATTTTAACCCTGTAGCTTTCAGCATCTTCTCTATTCCTGTCCACTGGTACGGGTTGATGTATGTTCTAGCCCTCCTAAGTGCCCTCGTCATCGCGAAATGGATCGTTCAAAAAGACAACATTTCGATTACCAAAGATCAGTTGGATGACTATTTTGTTTATGCCGAGATCGGGGTTATTTTGGGGGCGCGATTGGGGTATATCCTTTTTTACGATACTCATACGATGTATTACCTCACCAATCCGTGGCAGATTTTTAATCCGTTTATCGACGGTCAGTTTGTCGGGATTCGGGGGATGAGCTTTCACGGGGCGATACTCGGCTTTTTGGTCGGCTCGTATCTCTATCATCGCCGCCACGGAATACCTTTTGGTCGATTGATGGATTTGGTGGCGGTCTCGGTTCCTTTGGCGTATGTATTCGGTCGGATCGGGAATTTTCTCAATCAAGAGCTTGTAGGACGTGCTACCGATGTGCCGTGGGGAATCTATGTCTATGATACCCTCCGTCACCCCTCACAGCTTTATGAAGCGTTTGTCGAGGGGATTGTGGTCTTTGTCATCATCTATGCGTATCGTCATCGTAAAGCTTTTGAGGGTGAGTTGATTTTACTGTACGGATTCTTATATGGAATCGGACGGGGTCTTGTAGAATTTTACCGCGCACCCGATGCCCAAATCGGCTATCTCGCAGGGCAGTGGCTTACACTTGGGATGGCACTTAGTTTCGCGATGGCGGGTGTTTCAGCGATTTTGTGGGTTTATTTTAAAAGAAATCGTAGAAAGGTTGTTTGATGAAAAAGTGGTTGATTTATATTGCTTTAGTAATTTTAGGATTAACTGCAGGGATTTTTTCGGGGTGCAGTTTAAAGGATTTTGGAAGAACTATTCATGAATCAGTTGTAACGAAGAAGGGACCTGCATCACAATTTTTAAAAGAAGTTTTATACTATCGATCTCAGCAACAAGGTGCAAATGAGGGTGCTTTATATATTCGCTATGATATTAGTGATATCGTTTCAAAATATTTTGTCAAAGGGTTAGACAGAGATAAGGTTGTAGAGTTGATTTTTGAATATGCTCTCAATGGCGTTGAATATAAAGATAACAAAATCATAGCACAATATAATTTTGGACTTTATAGACATGTAGAATGTAAATTTTTCTTTGATTCAAACAATAAACTGATAGGAACTGATGGTACTCTTATAGTTATTGTTAAAGATTAATAGACTTTTTACATAACCTACTTTTTCGTTCGTGGTGAGCTTGTCGAACCATGAACTGAACACCCTTCGACAGGCTCAGGGCGAACGGTGTCTTATATTCTAGGAAGTTTGGTATGACGAATTAGGTAAACCGGATACAAAAATGGTGTATCCCTTCTTCATACCGATATTTAAGATTAAATCGGTGCAAATCTATAACCGATTGGGCGATGTAAAGCCCCAATCCTAATCCTCCATCCCCCCGCTCAGTAACAAATGCCTGCAACGCTTCCTCAACCGGACGCTTGAGCGGTTCACCGCTGTTGCGGATACAGATATGATCATGCTCACACGCTATCTCTATCGGGAGTGCAGAGGCATGGCGCACCGCATTGTCGATAAGATTTTGCAAAGCACTGGTAAAGAGTGCCTCATCGACCGTAATATTTTGGTCACATCCGCTTACATGGACGCTTTCGGGTTCAATCATGAGATTATCGAGGGCATTTTGAATCATCAAATCGAGATTATGCGGTTGTTTTACAAGGGAATAGGCGTGCATTTTTTCAATGTCGGCCATTTGATGAATCAGATGTTCGAGTCGTGAAAAGAGTTTGGCTAGCAAGGTACGGTTTGGACTCGGTTCTTCGAGTTCTACGATCAATTTCCCTTTGGTAATGGGTGTTTTGAGCTCATGCATAATATTGCGCAAGAAAAGCTCACGCGATTTTTTGAGTTTGTTCTGTTTCTCCAAGGCATCATAGAGTGCATTCGAGATCAGGGCAATTTCATCTTTTCCATTATTGGCCGTATTTAAAATTTCCTTACCTTCTCCATATCGCTGTATCTGTTCATACAAGTATTTGAGTGGCTTTAGGTTACTCCATAACAGAAGATACATATTGACAAGACCACCTAAAAGGGCAAAGAATAAAAACCAGACAAAATAGTAGGTTTTACCCTCCGCCATATCACGATAAAGCATCGTACAGTGCCCTTCGGAGAGTTCATAGATGAATCCGCTGTCATCTTTATAAATAGTCACTTTGACATTTCGGGAACGGAGTTTGGACTGCATCGGAGGGGGGAGGATGATCGCTTCACATTGAGGGGTTTTTGTTTCTATGACTTTGAATCCCGCCTCTGAGAGCTCTTGATTTTTTTCCATACACGTTTGAGCCTTGGTCTCGTCGATAATTCGTGAGAGTTCCATGGAACGATGGGTCAGAAGATGAAATTTTTGCCTCTCCTGCTCAGCCAATGCGGAGATAAAAAGCAAAATCAGGACGATGAGCGCCAGAAAAAAGAAAGCATGCAGTTTAAAAAAAACAGAGTGACGACGGCTGATCATAGGGTAAATTGGTATCCCATACCGCGAATCGAGCGGATGAGGGTAGGGTGTTTGGGATTAGGTTCGATTTTTTGGCGTATGCGGCTGATGAGGACATCAATACTCCGTTCTGAACTCTCCCAGCCGATCGATTCGACATTATTGGCGATAAAATCACGGGAGATGATTTGTTTATGGTGTTTGATGAGGAGGGAGAGGAGCTCAAATTCGGCGCGAGTCAGGGGAAGAAGCTCCCCCTCTTTATAAATACCGGTCTCATCCACACGAAATGTCTCACTGCTCGCTTGGATCGTTTTGCCGTTGATACGGCGGAGTAGACTCTGTATCCTCGCAACAAGTTCACGCGGCTCATAGGGCTTGGGGAGGTAGTCGTCGGCACCTAACTCTAAGGCGATAACTTTGTCTCCCAAATCACTCCGAGCCGAGGAGATGATGATTGGGATGTCACTGCGCTCTCGGAGCGCTTTACAGACATCCAAACCATCCATATCGGGAAGAGTTAGATCGAGTAACACAAGATCGTAGGACTCTATTCCCAAAGAGGCGAGTGCCGCTTTGGGATGAGCGTAAGCAATCACCTCCATCTGATAACGCCCAAGATATTGGGTGAGAAGATCGGAGATTTCGAGATCATCTTCAATCAGGAGGATTTTAATCATACATATTTACTTTTGATCGCAGTTTTTGCAACCCATGCCACTCATACCTCCTTGAGGCATTTGCATTTGTTTCATATCATGAGGCATTTGCGCTGGTTTCATATCAGAGTTCATGGGACAGTTCCCTTGTCCCATCATCATTTTCATCCCTTCGAATTTACCGCGTTGTTCGGGAGTAAGGACTCCCATCATTTTTTCGCGCTGTTTGTTATGGAATGCTTTCCCCTCCTCACGGATTTTGGTAATTTGATCTTTTTGTTTATCGCTAAGACCGAGGTTTTCCATCATCGGAGGAAGTTTTTTAGTGTCGCATTCGCATTTTTGCATCATTCCGCCCATGCTGCCTTTGCCGCACATTCCACCTTGCATTCCACCTTGCATCGGACACGCCATTAACGCAGTTGCACCGAGTATCAGTGCGATACTTAGAATCTTTTTCATTGGTTTCTCCATCTCGTTTTATTTATACTCTGACAGTATAGAAGAAGCTTGTCAATCTTGTAACAATCTAGTGTTAACAAGATTAATGAGATATCTCTTCACTTTGAGCTTCGGTAATTTTCATCAGTGTTAAAAAGAGCACTGTGATAGCCGGCCCTATAATCATACCCCAAAACCCGAAAGTTGCCAACCCTGCGATAATCGCAAAGAAGATAATGAGTTCATTGATCTTCTCTTGGGGCTTGATGAGACGCTGATTGATAATTTTGATAATAACCGGCTTGACGAAGGTATCGGCTATGACAGAAATAATAATGATGGTATAGAGAGTGATGAAGAGAGCATTGTGGGTATGCCCGAGAGAAAGCTCAAAGAGGGCAAAAGGGAGCCACATAATCACCCCCCCTACTACAGGGATAAGCGAAGCAAATCCGTACATGATTCCAAAGAGCAAACCGTTGTACCCCATATACCCCACCGCAATGCCAAATAATGCCCCTTCAAATACGGCAGTGGCGAGAATCGAATAAAATACGACACTCATCGAGGAGCGCATCTCAAACATAATAAGGGTACTCTCTTGTTGCGGAAAGTGGGCAGAGCGTTTGAAAAATTCGAAAATGTCCCGTCCATAATAGTGGGCGATAAAATAGAAGATCAGAATAAACAGTGTTCCTGAGAGAAATGACATCGCAAAGCTTCCGATCTCTGAAGCATAAGCGATAATATTTTGAGAAAATGCGGTAGTGTCAAATTTGATCAAAGAGGCTTCGATTTTTGCTTCGAGACGTGAGAGGGACGGAGGGAGATGCTCCAACCAAAGTCTGAACTTACTCTCCATGGTACTCATGATAGCGGGATCGAGGTTTTGCATCATTACGGAGATATGAAACAAAAAGTATCCCAGCGGGGCGAAAAAGAGGATTCCCAACAAAAGGGTCGATAATGTTGAAGCCCAAAAGCGGCTCCCCGTGAGGTGGAGAAAACCCATTTGAATATGGTGGGTTGAAATTGCCAAGAGTGACGCGACGATAATGCTCATCCAAAACGGTGCATACAAAACATAGATGCCATACGAGACCATGATGAGTAAGAGAGGGGTAAAATACTCTTTTTTCACTGTTTTTCCTTATTCAAACAAGCCGCTTTGCGGGATTCCGAATTTGAGCAGTTCATACGTTTTTGCCGTTGCAACCCGTCCGCGAGCGGTACGTTCCAAATATCCGTTGGCGAGAAGGTATGGCTCTAAGACATCTTCGATCGTCCCCTCATCTTCACTGAGGGCGGCGGCAATCGTACTTAGCCCCATAGCTCTCCCTTTGGCCTCCATCAGGAATTTTAGGAGGCGGATATCCATCTCGTCAAACCCGTTGGCATTGATTCCCAGCTGATCGAGTGCGTAGCGGGAACGCTCGTGTAAAATGGTATTTTCATTGGCAACGTCGGCAAAGTCACGAACCCGCTTCAGCAGACGCAGTGCGATTCGGGGCGTTCCGCGAGAGCGTTTGGCGATCTCTTTGGCAGCCTCTTTATCGATACTTTTACCGAGTTTCGTTGCGGCTTGGGAGATGATACTGCACAGCTCATCAGGGGAATAAAACTGCATCCGGAAATTCATCCCGAAACGATCGCGCAGAGGATTGGAGAGCATTCCCGCGCGGGTGGTTGCACCGATGAGAGTAAATCGGGGAAGGTCGATTTTTACCGTCTGTGCCGCAGGACCTGAACCTATGATGATATCGAGACGAAAATCTTCCATAGAGGGGTAAAGGATCTCTTCGACCGCAGGGGAGAGGCGGTGAATCTCATCGATAAAGAGGATATCCCCTTCTTCGAGGTTGGTGAGGATGGCAGCGAGATCACCGCTTTTTTCGATCATCGGGGCAGCGGTTACTTTGATATTGCTCCCCATCTCGTTGGCGATGATGAGGGCGAGGGTCGTTTTTCCCAAACCCGGAGGGCCGTAGAAGAGGACATGATCAAGCGCTTCGGAGCGCTTATTGCTTGCCTCTATAAAGACGCCCAGATTTTTTTTGATCTGATCTTGACCGATATAATCATCCCATGCACTGGGACGAAGTGACGTTTCACTCGACTCTTCGGCATTAAACTTTTCAATCTCTACAATACGTTCCACGTTAGACAGCCCTAGTAAACATAATTTTCATCGGGAAAAGAGCGCTCTTGTACTTCCGAAGCGTAAGCGGCAACTGCTTTTTTGACTCCGCTCGCACCGTCCATATATTGTTTGACGAATTTAGGGACGAACGGTTCATACAGACCCAGCATATCGGAGAATACCAGCACCTGACCATCCACTCCGTTTCCGGCTCCGATTCCGATAACGGGGATCGAGACACTTTGTGCAACACGGGTTGCTACGTCGGCTTTGACCCCTTCGATAACGATGATAAAAGCACCCGCTTGCTGGATGGCTTGTGCATCGGCGATGAGAGAGAGGGCTTCATGCTCATTTTTCCCTTTGACTTTATATCCCCCCTCGGCACGAACGGCTTGGGGGAGAAGTCCGATATGTCCGCATACGGCGAATCCGTTATCGCTCAGATGTTTGACGAGGTGGGCCTTCTCGGCTCCCCCTTCGATTTTGATCGCATCGGCAGAGGTCTCGCGGTAAACGCGGATGGCGTTGGTGAGGGCGGTGGCTTCGTCGGTGTAGGACCCGAAGGGCATATCGGTGATAATAAAAGTTTCAGGAGCACCTTTGCAGACGGCATTGGTATGATAGATCATTTGATCCATCGTCGCACTCAGGGTATCGCTATTGCCGCCAAAACTCATATTGAGACTGTCTCCGACGAGGAGTATGTCGGCGCTTTCACTAAAAAGGCGGGCGAAAAGGGCGTCATACGCCGTTATCATGACCAGAGGAAGTGCATCTTTTCGTTTTTGAATCGAACCGATAGTGAGTTTTTTCATACTATATGTATCCCATAGTTATTTAAAGTAGATAGTTTACCCAAAATTTGTTTTGGGTAGCTATTCTATGGCAATTAAGAGGGGATATTAAACAAAAGATGGCTATAATTTACTACCACAGGAGAACATCATTATGGGCATACGAAGCGTTCTAGAAGCTAATTTCGACTTTGAAATCATAGACGAATTTTTAGACCATTACGCAATGATGACAGAGATCATGGAATCGCTAATCGTTGATTTAGGTAATCCTGAACGGTTCCATCGCAGTATTGAAGAGCTCTTTAGAATTTTTCACAATATTAAATCTGCTTCCGGTTATCTGCAGATTGAACCTATGGTTCGCTTAGCAACGTTTTCGGAAGATGCGCTTGAACAATTACGTTCACGTGATACAATAGTCAATGATGAGACGATTACATGGCTGATCAGTGTTGCCGATATGTTTATGCAGTGGCAAGAAGATTTGAAAATGGATAACGAACTGTCCAAAATACATTTTTCCCTTTTAATTTTACCCGATATGGAGAGAGCGTGAAGCAACTCGTAGCGTACATTACCGCAGGATACCCTGATAAAAATTTTACCGTTGATTTGGCATTGGCACTGGGTGAAAACGGTGTCGATACCTTAGAACTCGGAGTCCCTTTCTCCGATCCTGTTGCCGATGGCCCCGTTATCGAAGCGGCAAATCAGCGTGCACTCGAAGCGGGATTCCGTTTTGCCGATATTCTTGATATTTCTGAAGCTATTGCCCCTAAAATCGATACGTTGTGGATGGGATATTTCAACCCGTTTTACCAATACGGTATGGAAAAACTTCTGGAGCGTGCCCAAACACTAGGGGTAAACGGTTTGATTATCCCCGATGTTCCGTATGAAGAGGCGAAAAATTATCATAACCTTTTTGAGAGCAGAGGCTTGGCCAATATCACTTTCGTCGCTCCGACGGATGGTGAAGAGCGTATCAAGCTTATCACTGCCGAAGCCCGTAAATTTATCTACCTCGTCGCCTATGCGGGGATCACCGGAAGTGGAAAAGCGGAAGATTTGGCTCCGACCTTAGCGATGATTAAACGTCATACGCAGACCCCCGTTTATGTCGGCTTCGGTGTCAATGAAAAAACGGCAAAGGAAAAAGTGCAAGGGGCGGACGGTGTTATCGTCGGTTCCGCAATTGTCAACCTCCTTTTGGATGATACCCTAAGCAATACACAAAAGATTGCACAATGCTGTGCACTTACCCGCACAATCAAATCTCTTATCAACGAATAAAGAAGGTAGAGAACCCCAGTGTGCATGGAATGCATGTCTGGGCTGTTCTTTTCCTCTCCTTTACCATACCTCTTTTCGGTGATAACACCATCTCAAGCAATGCACCGAAAGATTATACCCCTACGTTTATCAACGTCAATGAAGAACTTCCCACTCGCTATAAATCCGTCGTTGAAGATTCTCTCTATTTGCAGCTGATTATGCTCTCTTCGATCGGAGCACTGGCGATGATGCCTGAAGATATTACCAACTGGAATGCGGCGAAACTCGAAGAAAAGTCGCTCTCTCAGCGATGGAAGGATCACGTCACCACAAGACCTGTCTGGGATAATGACAGCTGGGCGATCAACTATATCGGGCATCCTGTTTCGGGTGCTTGGTATTATACGATGGGACGAAACGACGGGTTATCGATCGGAGAATCGGCCGCTTTATCGGCCTTAATGTCCACTTTTGTCTGGGAATACGGGTACGAGGCTTTCGCTGAGGTTCCCTCGATTCAGGATCTTATTTTTACCCCTTTACTCGGTTCTTTTTTGGGGGAGGGGATGTATATCCTTGAGGGGAAACTGGATCAAAAAGGGGGCGAGGTTTTCGGTTCCAGAGCTTTGGGAAACGTAAGCTATTTCTTTCTTGACCCGTTGGGACGTATTGCCGATGGGATGAAAAATGCCCTCTTGTTTTTCAGAATTGATCTGGACGTAACGATGAGTATCCAAACGTATCCTCAGTTTCGCGCAATACCCCATCATCTTACGGGT
>DLUI01000017.1 GCA_002742695.1 Sulfuricurvum kujiense
TTGACGTCATTTTAATCTCCGTTCCGCAATTCGGATTTCTTCAGCTCACACCGCCCCCTCTTTACGAAGAACTGGCCGAAACATACCATTTAGCGATCGAAGAAGATATCCTTGCCGATATTCTTCATGACAACCGCTACAAAAGCGACTACATCCACCCCAACGCCCTCGGATATCAAAAGATGGCGGAAGCTATAGAAAAACTACTGCGAAATCGTTATCAGTTTGAAAAGTAAAAACCTCTTAAAATGTAGCAACAACCCACATCGTAATAAAATATCCGCCGATAAGGAGCCATCCGAACATTACCCCTGCCGTATAGAGCGGTGCCATCCCCAACCCTTTGAACTTAGCAAATCGTGTCCCCATACCCAAAGCGGTCATTGCCATAGTTAAAAGGAACGTATCGATAAGATTAATATTTTCGACGGCAGAGGTGATAAGTACTGAAATCGATTCTCCCGCATGGGCAAGACTGTATTGCGTGAGCAGTGAGTTAACCCCTGCCATACCGATAAAATAGACGGCAAACCACGGAATAACGAGTTTCACCCCTCCCCCTACGCTACCGCTTTTTTTAGCGGCATACGAGAGATAAATTCCCAAAACGATCAGCATCGGAGCGATCATAATAACCCGCGTCATTTTAACGATCACCGCAGCATCCGCTGCCTCTTTCCCGTAGGCTCCGCCGACGGCAACAACTTGGGCTACTTCGTGAATGGTTCCGCCGACGAAAATACCGAACGTCTTATCATCCATTCCCGCAAACACTCCCGCACTGTAAAGGGCAGGATACAAGAACATAGCAATCGTTCCGAACAATACAACCATCGACACAGCGATCGCTGCTTTATGCTCTTCTGATTTGAGTACCGGTTCCGTTGCCAAAACAGCCGCTGCACCGCATACCGATGCCCCTGATGCGGTTAGCATCGATGTATCTCGATCCATTTTAAAGATTTTCTGTCCGATGTAGGTTCCAAGGATAAACGTTGTAGAGAGCATGATCAACGAGACCATAAACCCCTCCATCCCTACCTCAGCGATTTGTTGAAAGGTAATGCGGAAACCGTAAAAAACGATAGCGAAACGAAGGATTTTTTTACCCGAAAAAGTAATCCCTCCCTCCCATACGAAGGGGATACGGTTATGAAGTGTATTGGCAAAAAATATCCCCAGAACAATCCCCACGACCAATGGTGAGATTCCTAGATTTTTGATAACCGACAAATCAGCGATCATTGTCGCGGCTGCGGCAAATATAGCGACAAAAAGGATACCGCTAAGGGTATCTTTGCGCTTTGTGGGTGAAAACGGCATAGATTCTCCTATAAAATAAGTGTGACATTATAGGACGAATCACAAAAATCTCAAAATATTAGGGAAGGACAATCTCCAAACGTGTCGGAATGATCTCTTCTTTTTCCCCTTTTACCCCTTCATTCTCTTTAATAAGCAGCCGCTTGTCAAATCCCGGTGTTTTCTGCAAATAATCCCGAATGGCGATAGAGCGCTGTTGCGCCAGTGTTTGAAGTTCTGCTGAACTAAGCGGCTGCAACACAACCAACTTGTCGATTAATGCCGCCGAATAGTAGCGGACATACGCCGCTTCTTCAGGGTATTGCTCTTTATACGAGGCTTTAAGTTCTTTGAGCTCTTTTTTATCCAAGGAATCCTCTGCCATCACTTCGAGCAATTCCACGCTCATCGCTTGGGTAGAGTCGATTTTGAGATTTTTATTTCGTTTCAATGCAGCTTGAACAAGTTTACCCTCTTTGAGCGCACGGGTATCGCCTACCTCATCCCATCCGCCGTAGAGGGCCAATGAGAGTTTAGGACGCTTGGAAAGTATCGCCGTAATCTGATCAAGTTTTTCCACTTCCGGCGGCAAAAGTGTCGCCGAGCCGGTTTCAAAGTTAATAGAAGAGAGCTTATCGCTCTCAATCCCCATCATCGATCCCAGTAGTCTAAACGGAGAGGTCACCGCTTTGGTAAAGAGATTTCCGATCACCTGCCATACCACTTTGCCATATTTGAAATCGGGGTTATTCACATCCCCCTCGATAGGGAGATCAATATCGATAACACCGTCACTGTCTTCGAACAATGCAACTACCAGCCGCAACGGCCACGGTGATCCGCCCGTTTTCTCTGCCCCAAGCTCAATTTGTTTAATCACGACACGATTAGCAGCACCCAGTTTTCCCTGATCAATCTTGTATCCAAGATCCAAAAAGAGTTTCCCCCCCGCGATCTTGTACCCCAAAAATTCAAGAGAATAGGGGGTGTACCCTTTAAGTTCCAAATTATCGAAAGCCACTTTCATATCGGTGAATTTTTTAGGGTCTTTGGTATTGAGCGATCCGTCGATCCGAGCCAATCCGTACTGATCCACCCCACCTCGAATTTTCACGAATGTGGTAACGTCTTTGGTCGTCGAGATCCCCAAAACCGACCCTTCCAAATCGTGAATATAAGTTTTAAACGGCAAGGGCAAAGACATATCACTAAACGTAGCGCTGCTTCCGCGAAGAAGAAGCTTCACAATGTCCATCCCAAACGGATTCCCCGCCGGTTTCGCCGCATTAGAGGAAGAACCACTTTTTTTACTCAACGTTGAGTAGTTCAATACCTTTTTCGCATCGATATGAAGATTCGTATAGAACCCGTCAATGGCGAGTTGATTAACTTTGAGCCGATTGTCAGGGTAGGCGTAGACAAACGGTGTTACCCCGATTTTCGTCCATCCGAGCAATACCGAATTATCACGGCTATCATTGACCACCCAATCCTCCAACGCCACTTTTCCTCGGAGTTCGGTTTTACTTGGTCTATACTCATAATCGGTCGAAAGGGATAGATTTCCGCGACGAAGCGACGCATAGCTACTCGGCTCGATATAAGGATCTACCAACGATATATCCAACCCTCTAAGCTCGATATTTCCTCTACTGCTGAGCGGTGCACGGATAAGCTCACTGTTGAGAACGATACTGCCGCTTTGATTGAAACGCGAAGAGAGGGTAATATCGTTTTTAACCGATGGATCGCTCTGGAATCCTTTTAGACTCAGATTCAATTGATCGAGAGTCATCGTTACTTTTTTAGAGGGTACCTCATCGATAAATCCGATGGCACTGTTGCTTAACGCGATCTCATCAATGCCGTAGCTCCATGGCGTTGCCGTCTCGTTGGTCTCCTCTTTCGGAAATGCTTTTTGAATCTCCTCTACATACTGCATCCAATCGATTTTACCCTCGCTGGAACGCTGTGCAGAGAGATTCATCCCATCGAGTTTAAGGGTTCCTGCTTTAAAAACTTTCTTCATCGGCGCTACCGTTCCATCGCTCAAACGAAGTGAGGCGAGACTCAGGAGATTTCGATCTTCCCCTTTAGGAATAATACGGAGTTTATCGATCTCAAAATGGAGTTTTGAGAGTTGCGTCGCATTGACATCATTGCTGTCGAATCGATACTCAAACCCGAACCCCGCAGAGCCGTCCGCCACTTCAATCGGCATTTTGTCTTTAAAATAACGCCAAGGGGTATAAAGTTTTCCCGAATCAAAGGAAACACTCCCACCGACAACAAGAGGGGAAAGGGCATCGATTTTTCCGCTAAGATCGATAAAACCGCCATTGTTAATTGTTGCATAAAGACGCATTTTCCCCTCGCTGCTCGAGAGATCACGCAAATCTATGTTATCGAGATTAAATCCGACAGGACCCAAATCCAGCCTATAGGATTTGCCATCGGCATAGTCGCTGTAGTGCATCGTTCCATTTTTTAGTGCAAAATGGCTAATAATAAGTTTTAAAGGCTCGGAGGGTTTCTCTTCTTTGGTGTCTCCTCCAAGTTCAGTGAGCCATTTAAAGTTAAAATCCCCCTTCTCATCCCGTTTCAAAGTGAGTTTCGGCTCGCTCAGCGTTACATCGCGAATTACCAATCCCCCCCTCCACGCATAGGCAGTCGGATCAACATTGATCGAAAGTTTTTGGAGAAAAAACAACTCACTGTTCTGCGGTGTCTTGAAAGAGACTTTTTTTAGGGTTAGGTGAAAAGTAAACGGGTTAAATGCGGCCTTTTCTACCGAAAACTGCCCCCCCTTCGTAGCCTCACTCACCTGTGCTGGAACTATATTCTTTAAAAAATATGGGACTCCGAAAAAGCCGGCGATGGCGTACGTCGTTACGACTGCCGCTAATGATTTGATAACGAGCCCTCTGTTCATAATTACACCCCCATCAAAAACTCTTTTCATTTTATCATACTTAAATCTATATTTCGACATAATCAGATACTTTATCTGCACACTAGGGATAGCCGAAATGAAGCGCAAACAAATTTACAATCCTACCTCCACTGAACATGTAAACGACCGCCAGATTTTCGGCGGAAATCCTACCGGTATTTTCGAACTTAATAACATTAAGTACCAATGGGCCTATAACCTCTGGGAGATGATGCTCAACAACACATGGTTCCCCAAAGAGGTCGATATGACCCGCGATGCGGTCGACTACAAATACCTCACCGAGATGGAAAAGACAGCGTATGACAAAGCCCTCTCCCAGCTTATTTTTATGGACTCGCTCCAAACCAATAACCTAATGGATAACGTCAACCCTTACGTTACCGCTCCCGAAGTCAACCTCATTTTGGTACGTCAAAGTTTCGAAGAGGCGCTCCACTCTCAAAGCTACGCCGTTATGGTTGACTCGATCAGTCAAAACTCCGAAGAGATTTACGATCTTTGGCGTCGTGACATGATGCTTAAAACCAAAAACGACTCGATTGCCGCTCGTTATAACGATCTCGCCAACGACCCTAGCGAAAGTGCCTTTGTCAAAGCGTGTTTTGCCAACCAAATTTTGGAGGGGATCTACTTTTAC
This sequence comes from Sulfuricurvum kujiense, assembly GCA_002742695.1. GTDB lineage: Bacteria > Campylobacterota > Campylobacteria > Campylobacterales > Sulfurimonadaceae > Sulfuricurvum > Sulfuricurvum kujiense_A. Next base: position 4,896 of record DLUI01000017.1, read on the forward strand.
AGCGGATTTACCTACATCTACACCCTCGCCCGCTCGGGAAAAATGTTAGGGAGCGCTCAGATGATCCGCTTTATTCAGCGTGATGAAGTGACCCACCTCGTGTTGTTCCAAAACATCATCAACACCCTCCGCCGCGAAAGAGCGGATCTCTTTACCGAAGAGCTGCTCGAAGAGGTGTACGATATGTTCCGCAAAGCGGTCGAACTCGAAGTGGCATGGGGTCAATACATCACCCAAGGGCAGATTTTGGGACTTACGAATGACATCGTGGAACAATACATCCAACATCTAGCCGACAACCGTCTCACAGCTGTAGGAATGAAACCTCTTTACAATGTCGCTAACCCGATCAAATGGGTCGATGATTTCTCTAAATTCAATGACCAAAAAACCAACTTCTTCGAGGGTACCGTCACCAACTATTCCAAAGGAAGCCTCAGTTTTGACGACTTCTAAAACCCGTCCCATCGTCTCGTTGTGCATTGTGACCGATTCCGATTTTTCTAAAAATCTTGATCGTCTCCTTGCCCTGATCGACACAGCCCCCGAAGATGCCATTATCGTCTCTCCTGAAGTGTGTTTGAGCGGTTTTGCGTATGAGCGCTTTGAAGAAGCGGCGGCATTTACCGCTACGGCGCTTGAATCACTCGCCCGTCGCGTCGGCAATCGTCTCTTGATCTTCACAGCCATCACCAAAGAGGATAATCTCTTTTATAACATCGCCTACGCACTGCACGAGAATAAAATCCTCTACCGCCAACCCAAAGCGAAACTTTTTACCCTCGGAAACGAACATGAGTATTTTCATGCGGGGGAAGAGAAACAGATCGCCCCTTTTCTCTTTGAGGGGATCAAAATCGGAATTTTAATCTGCTTTGAACTGCGATTTAAAGCGCTTTGGCAACAGTTGGAGGGGTGTGATATCATTGCCGTTCCGGCACAGTGGGGGAAACTGCGAAGCGACCACTTCGTCACCCTCACCACTGCGCTTGCCCTAATGAACCAATGCTATGTTATTGCTTCCGATGCTGCCAACGCCGATACTTCGGCAATGAGCGGTATAATCACCCCTTTTGGCGGAGAGATCCGCAACAATGGCGAAGAGAGTATCTCCTCACACTATGAAGAGCGCACGATCCTCTCCATGCGCCGATACCTCAACGTAGGAATAGAATGAGCATCGATAAAATCACCATTATTAAAACCACCCGTATGGCGGATGAAATTGCCAAGAAATTTCCCCTCCGTCCACTCGTTAAAAACGCGATTATCCATACCAATCGCGAGGCGTTTGTCCCTCTGGCAATGCGCCACAACGCGTACCGCCTCGACGCCCTCCCTATCGGGGCACAGCAGTACATCTCCTCACCGCTTACGGTTGCTAAAATGACTCAGTATCTAAGCCCTGAGGGGTGTGACAGCGTCCTCGAGATCGGATGCGGCAGCGGCTATCAAGCGGCGGTATTGTCCAAAGTTTTCCGTCGGGTCTTTACGATTGAGCGTATCGAATCGCTTCTTTTGGAGGCAAAAGAGCGCTTTCGCCACCTCCATCTGGGAAATATTCATACCCGCACGGACGACGGTCAAAACGGCTGGGAACAATATGCCCCGTTTGATCGTATTTTGTTTTCGGCATCGGCACGCGCCATTCCAAAAAAACTCTTCGATCAGCTTCGCGAGGGGGGGATTTTGATTGCTCCCATCGACAAAGGTCGTGAACAGGTCATTACACGCTTTACGAAGCAGGGGGGGGTAATCCATGAAGATACCCTCGAAATATGCGATTTCGTCCCTGTACTGGATGGGGTGGTTCGAAAATGAGTCTCCCCGAAGCGTTTCGTGAGCGTTTAGAGCGTATTGTTCCACATGAGCGATTTGAATCAATCCTCAAAACTTTTGACGCCCCTAAACAGGTCACGTTTCGTGTCAACACCCTCAAAACAACCCCCGCAGAGCTCGAAGCCGAACTCAAATCTGCCGACATTGTCTTTGAGAGAGTAGAATGGATGGAGGGGGTTTATCGAATTTCTCCCGAAGAGAAACTCCCCCTTACCCAGAGTGACGCTTTTTACGGTGGACGTCTGTACATCCAAAATCTCGCATCTATGGTCGCGCCTATGCTCCTTGCGCCACAGCCTGATGAGACGGTGCTCGACCTTGCTGCCGCCCCCGGAGGGAAAACGCTGATGCTTGCAGGGATGATGCAAAACAGCGGATGGCTCTCCGCCGTTGAGCCCTCACGAGAGCGTTTCTTCCGTCTCAAAGCCAATCTTGACGCCCAAGGGGTGACCAACGCCCACACCTATATGGCGGACGGCCGTAGTATCGGAAAAAAATGTCCTGAGATGTTTGATCGTATCTTGCTCGATGCCCCGTGTTCTTCCGAAGCACGATTTAAAACGCATGAACCCAAATCGATGTCGTTTTGGTCGATTCATAAAGTGAAAGAGACCTCCCGTCTCCAACGCCGTTTGCTCCTCTCTGCATTCGATGCCCTCAAACCGGGGGGAAAACTCCTCTATTGCACCTGTTCGTTTTCTCCCGAAGAGAATGAAATACCTCTCCAGCATCTCTTAGAACGCCATGGAGAGCATTTAAAGACTATTCCCCTCACATTGCCATTTGATAATGTCCAAAAGCCTCTGAAGCGCTGGGGAAAAGAGGTTTTTGATGAACGTATCCAAAACGGTGTACGCATTTTGCCGACCGATACTATTGACGGATTTTTCCTCTGTCTATTAGAAAAGAATATAGAGTAATTTCATTTCTCTATTTTTAACTTAAGCTATTATGGTAAAATAACACTATCCTTGATGAGGGAGCTTACTATGTCAAATTGTAAAATGGGTTTAGCATTTTTGTCACTCCTCGTAAGTCTCTCATCCTTACACGCTTCATCCATCGAACAATTAGCCAAAGAGGGTGAAGCCGCTTTTTACCACGAAAACTACATCGAAGCACGCAAAGCCCTTATCCCCGCCTCACAGCAAGGGAGCGTTCAATCTCTCTATTATTTGGGGATCATGAATCTCCGTGGCTTTGGAACCCCGGCTAACTTCAAAGAAGCACTCCGTATGTTTAAAATCGGTGCGCAAAAAAATCATCCCGATTCTCAAGTCGCACTGGGTGTTTTGATGATAGAGGGGATCGGCACCCCCCAAAATCATAAAGAGGCGTCCCGTTTATTTAAGATAGCGGCTAAAAATGGAAATTCGGACGCTCAGCTCATCCTCGGATGGCTCTACAAAAATGGAGTAGGGGTCAAAACAAACAATACCCTCGCCTATGCCCTATGGAATTACGTTGCGGCACAAGGGAGCGATTGGGCGCGTGTCAGTCGCGATGCTATGTACTACGAACTCACCGAAGCAGAACTCTACCGTGGCCAAGAGCTCTCCTCCAATCTCCCGAAACTTTGGAAAACGGTCGCAAGCGAAAACAGCCGTACAAACAAACCTCTCCTAAAACGACGAAGCTAACCTTTTATGAGATCCATCCTCTTTGTTTGCCTCGGCAATATCTGCCGCTCACCGATCGCCGAGGGGGTAGCACGTAAACTGATAGAGGAGGATAGTCTCACGATCGCCGTCGATTCGGCGGGGACAGGAAGCTGGCATGTGGGTGAAACACCGTGTAAACACTCCATAACGGTAGCCAAAAAACACGATATCGATATCTCCCACCTTCGCGCCCGTCAGGTTAAAAAAGCCGATTTCAGCACCTTTGATCTTATCGTCGCATTGGATGAAAGTAATTATCGCGATCTCAAATCGTTAGGGTGTCAGAATTTGGTCAAATTAGGGGATTACGGACATGAGGGTGCAGATGTACCTGATCCCTACTTTTTCGATGGTTTTGAAGGGTTTGAGCATGTCTATACGATGATAGAAAGTTGTGTCTGTGAGCTTTTACATTCTCACTTATGAGTAATCACATAAACAACCGCGCTCAATACCATCAAAAAAACAACACCGATAAAAAATCGTTTAAAAAATAAACTGCTTTTTTTGTCTGGAGTTCCCGTTATAGAAATCAAACCAAATAAAAATTCTACAAGATGACCCATTTTAGCCACTAAAGGGGAGTTCTTCGTAACCGATCGAGGTACCGAGGATATAAAACGGCGCCTCATTAGCACGACCGCTGTAGTTCCCGATTGCTAAAACACAACCGTTCGTATCCATCTCCACCGTTATCCCCTCGCTCATATCCAAACCACGTAGAACATTGTCGCTCACGAGTTTGGCATCACTCACACCCTCGAGTCGAAACAGCACATCGATCCAATCATAACCGCGCGCGATATCCTGAACACTGAAACGAATTTCGATCGAAGTAGGGGAGAGGGGAGTTAGAGAGCGGATTTCACCGTGACGAGCTGCATCGATACGCTCCAATAGGTTTTTGAGCGTAGAGATGCTCAGGGGCTTTACTGGCACCCTTCACACTCCATTGAGCGATCCGCCGTATCTTGTTTTTGCTCCGGTGATTGGGAACGGAGATAGTAGGTCGATTTGAGA
>DLUI01000142.1 GCA_002742695.1 Sulfuricurvum kujiense
CTTCTCCTGCACTCCCTGATGGGGGGCGAAAATAGGTATAGACAAGTGCTTGAATCTTAGCATGGTATTCGTTAACGAGGGGACCGCTCGATCCCCCTTGGGGTATCATTTTCACGGAAGGTTTCGCAAGTTCAACCTTACTCACTTTATCCGAAAAACGAGAGGACTCTTTTCGTTCCAAAACCTCTTTTTCCAAAGCATTTAACTGTTTATTCTCTTCAGGCTTTTTTTTAGGTGTTGTATCCGGTTTTACTTGTGCAAAAAGATCCGATATTTCCGGTACTGGCTCTGGTTCGACAATACGCTCTTCTTCTTGAACCGGCTCTGATTTCTCAAGCACAGCTTGCGGTTCAGAAATCTTTTGAGCCTCATTAGTCGGTTCCATAATCGACACCGATACGTATTCGCTTTGTGTCATCGCAAATTGCTCTATGACGGGTGATACGGCTAAGCTGTACCCAGCTAAAAATAGCAGTACCACAAAGAGTGTAATAGAAATTAATCCGCTTAGAAAAAAATAGCGTTCTTGGTTAAAACTCATTTGACAGCCTCTCTTACAGAAACTCTAAAATATGTTTAGCCATTGGATGCTAACGAAACTTCTCTAAATCCGGCTTGCTTGACTGCCCCTAATACCGACATAACTTTCCCATAATCAAGCGTTTGATCTGCACTGATTAGCACGGTTGCCTCACGGTCTAACTGCTGTGCATAGAGTGAAAAATTATCATTGAATGTCTCTAATTTAAACGGTTCTTTATTGACTAAAATTTCACCCTCTTTACTTATACTAATATGAACAGGTGGAATTTTGGTAAGTTCTTTTTGTGCAGAACCTTTGGGAAGACGAATCAACTCTTCGTAAACAATATTCGGTGAAATGACCATCAAAATCGCCAAAAGAACCAACATCACATCCACAAGGGGAGTAATGTTCAGTTCCGGTTTTTCATCCCAATCAAACATACTTATGCATCTTTAGAGAGGAGTGCATCACCTTGCATACGGATCAATCCCGAAAGCTCATACGCTTTACGCTTTAAAATCTGATGATAGGTGTACGCAAAAATAGCGACAAAAATCCCTGAAGCGGTTGCGACAAGAGCATCCGATACACCCGCAGCGATAATGCTCATAGTCCCACTCGCTTGCCCGATATTGTCAAAGGTATCTAATATCGAGACAACCGTTCCGAAAAGACCGATAAAGGGGGTTGTCGATGCGACGACAGAGAGGAACATCAACCCTTTTGTCGCTTCTTTCGTCGCCGCATACGAAGCCATATCAAACAGCGCCGATGATAGACGAGAAGATGATTTGGTAAAATGACTGAGATACGCGTAATCGGGAATTTTATGGGAACCTAATAACAGTGATTCGAGAGACTGATTTTCGGTAGAGATCCATTGGTTCAGGGAAAAGAAGCGATAAAAAAATGTCCAATTGACGGCGATGAAGTAGAGAGAGAGTACCAGTAACACAAAAAGTGTTACCGGATGGCTTTTATCGTAAAAATCTGCGAATGTTTGAAACATTGAGTTAGACTAAACGATGTGCCGCAGAATCAATACGTGCCGATACCGAAGCAATCATAGCGTTCGAATCGCCGACACTGGTGATCAAAGATTTTGCTTCATCGAGTGCTTTAGCAATATCCCCTTCGCTTTCACCACGAATGGCAACTGCACCGTCAACCAAAACGACCACTTTGTTTTGGGTAATTTGAACAACTCCCCAATTCACAACAATCGATTCGACTTTACCGTTCTCTTTTTGGATATCAACTACTCCGGCTTGAAGCAGTGTCGTTAAAGAGACGTGTTCAGGGAGAACACCAAATTCTCCCTCTTCACCCGGAAGGGTGACGCTTTTAGCCGGCCCGTTATAAATCGGACCGCTTGGGGTTAGCACTTCTAATTGGAGTGTTTCCATAGTGTTTCCTTATAAGGCGAGAAGCAATTACTTGCTTTTCATTTTAGCAGCTTTTTCAATCGCCTCATTCATATCACCGACCATATAGAACGCCCCTTCAGGCAAGTGGTCGAATTCACCCTCAAGAATTCCTTTGAATCCTTTGATAGTGTTTTCAAGTGAAACGTATTTCCCCGGAGAACCGGTAAATACTTCCGCAACGAAGAACGGTTGAGAAAGGAATTTCTCGATTTTACGTGCACGTTCAACTGTAGATTTATCATCTTCAGAGAGTTCATCCATACCAAGAATCGCAATAATATCTTGCAAATCTTTGTATTTTTGAAGTGTTTTTTGAACACCGCGAGCAACACCGTAATGCTCTTCGCCGATGATTTGCGGATCAAGCAAGCGTGATGTTGAATCCAATGGATCAACCGCAGGATAGATCCCTTTTTCAGCGATTTTACGGTTAAGAACCGTTGTCGCATCAAGGTGAGCAAAAACCGAAGCAGGAGCCGGGTCAGTCAAGTCATCCGCAGGTACGTATACCGCTTGAACCGACGTGATTGAACCTTTTTTAGTTGATGTAATACGGTCCTGGAGAGCACCCATCTCACGAGCCAAAGTCGGTTGGTAACCAACGGCTGATGGGATACGCCCAAGAAGTGCTGACATCTCTGAACCAGATTGTGCAAAACGGAAGATGTTATCGATGAACATCAATACGTCAAGCCCTTTCTCATCACGGAAATATTCCGCCATGGTAAGACCGGTAAGAGCGATACGGTTACGTGCTCCCGGTGGTTCAGACATTTGACCGTAGCACAGTGCTACTTTGTCCAAAACGCTTGATTCTTTCATCTCGTGGTAAAGGTCATTCCCCTCACGAGTACGCTCACCGACACCGGCGAAAACAGAAAGACCGTCATGCCCGTGTGCAACGTTGTGAATCAATTCCATGATGATAACGGTTTTACCGACACCGGCACCACCGAAGAGACCGACTTTACCACCTTTAGCATACGGAGCCAAAAGGTCAACAACTTTGATACCCGTTTCGAACATCTCAGTTTTTGTACTTTGGTCAACCAACGGTGGAGGATCACGGTGAATAGACCATGTATCACAATCTGTTACTTGCTCTCCGCCATCGATAGTTTCACCGATTACGTTGAAGATACGTCCGAGAACTTTTTCCCCGACCGGTACTTTGATCGGAGCGCCGGTTGCACGTGCCGCCATACCGCGAACAAGACCTTCTGACATATCCATAGCGATCGTACGTACACGACCGTTTCCAAGGTGAGATGCTACTTCAAGAATAAGACGAGTCGTATTCCCTTCTACACTTACATTTACTTCGATTGCGTCGTTGATAGCGGGTAAATACCCTTCAAAATCAACGTCAACAACCGGACCAATTACTTGAGCAATTTTACCAATCATTCTTTCCTCCATAATTATTTCATCGACTCGACGCCGCTGATAATCTCGATAAGTTCAGTGGTGATCGCTTCTTGTCTTGCTTTGTTAAACTTGACTTTCAACGAGTTAACCATCTCTTTAGCGTTGTTAGTTGCCGCATCCATTGCCTGCATACGTGCACTGTGTTCTGCCGCAAGCGAATCAATCAGCGCATAATACATATTGTATTCAGCGTATTTTGTTACCAATGAATCGAGCATTTTCTCTTCATCTTGTGCTTCAAGCTCTAACATAGAGTTTTTCGCTTCTTCACAATCGTAACCCTCTACATTGACCGGCAAAACACGGTTGACATGCAACTCTTGGGTAATAACGTTTTTATAACCGTTGTATACGAGATACACAGCATCAATTTTACCCTCTTTGAAATCATTGATCGAACGGGTCATGAATTCGCTTGAACGCTGCATATCAGGAGCAGAACTCAAATTTTTTACTACATCAAGCATCTCTACTTCATTGTAAGTAAAAAATTCAATCCCTTTTTTCCCGATACCGCGAAGGCGGATTTTGACTTTTTTATTTTTGTATTCGCTCATAAGACGTTTAACCGCTTTGATGGTTTGCATATTGAAACCGCCGCAGAGACCTTTGTCCGCTGTTACAAAAATAATGTCGATCATTTCAGGTGCATCATTCTCAATGAAGCAGCGGTTTTCAATCCCGCCAACTTTATTGCATTTGATACGTCCTGCGATTTCAGCTATCACTTGATTCGTTTTTTGTGCAAACAGACGTGAGCGTTTCGCAAGCTCTTCCGCACGGCGAAGTTTCGCCGTTGAAACAAGCTTCATTGCACGCGTAGTTTTTTGCGTGTTCGAAACACTTTTGATCTGTCTTTGAATCTCTTTCAAGTTAGCCATAAAGATCCTTATTCAGCAACGAAAGTAGATTTAAACTCTTCGAGTGCTTTTTTCATCATAGCCATCGTTTCATCATCGATTTTTGATGTACTACGGATGTTTTCAAGAATTTGTGGATAAGACGCTTCAATGAACGGATACAAATCCGCTTCAAATTTAACGACAGAATCTGCTGAGATATCATCAAGATACCCTTCATTACCCGCGAAAATAACCAACGCTTGTTTTTCAGCACCGAGTGGAGAATATGGAGGTTGTTTTAACACTTCAACCATACGTTGACCACGCTCAAGTTGTTTACGGCTTACTTCGTCCAAATCAGAAGCAAATTGTGCAAACGCTTGAAGTTCACGGTATTGTGCCAAATCAAGACGCAATGTTCCGGCAACTTGTTTCGTTGCTTTGATTTGAGCAGCACCACCGACACGTGATACAGAGAGACCGACGTTGATCGCAGGACGGATACCTGAGTTGAACAAATCAGTTTCTAAGAAAATTTGACCGTCAGTGATCGAAATAACGTTGGTAGGGATATACGCCGCAACGTCACCCGCTTGAGTTTCGATGATCGGAAGTGCCGTCAATGAACCTGCACCCAATTCGTCATTCAATTTTGCCGCACGCTCTAACAAACGAGAGTGTAGATAGAAAACGTCACCCGGATAGGCTTCACGACCCGGAGGGCGGCGAAGGATCAATGACATTTCACGGTAAGCAACCGCGTGTTTAGAGAGATCATCATAAACGATCAAACCATGACGCGCATTATCACGGAAATATTCACCCATCGTTACACCGGTGTAAGGAGCAAGGAATTGGAGCGCTGCCGCTTCAGAAGCAGGAGCAGAAACGATAATAGTGTATTCAAGGGCACCGTGTTCTTCAAGACGACGGATAACTTGTGCTACGGTTGATTCTTTTTGACCGATCGCAACGTAAACACAAACGACACCATTCCCTTTTTGGTTGATGATCGTATCCAAAGCAACGGTAGTTTTACCGGTTTGGCGGTCACCGATGATAAGCTCACGTTGTCCGCGTCCGATTGGAACAAGGGCATCAATCGCTTTAATACCGGTTGCCATCGGTTCGTGAACCGATTTACGTGCCATAATCCCCGGTGCTTTCTCTTCTACGAAACGAACTTCCGTAGTTTCGATTGGACCTTTTCCGTCGATCGGCTCACCAAGAGCATTCACAACACGTCCAAGAAGTGCATCACCGACAGGAACACGTAAAAGACGTCCAAGACGTTTTACTGACATTCCTTCACGAAGATCTTTACCTTTACCAAGAATAACAACACCGACGCTGCTCTCCTCAAGGTTCATAACCAGACCGCGTGAGCCGTCTTCAAATTCTACCATCTCTCCGGCCATAACGTTGTTCAAGCCATAAACTTGAGCGATTCCATCTCCGTATGAGACGATTTTTCCGGTTTCATTAATATCTACATTTAGTTCGAAATTCTCAATTCGCTCTTTAATGATTGAACTGATTTCGTCTGCTTGTACTTTTGCTACCACTATTTCTCCTTTCCCGAGGGTTAAATTGCTTTTAAAATGTGCTCAACCAATTGAGCATTAAGGCGGCTTTTTGAAAAATTGATCTCGACATTCAAGTCATCAACTTCAACACGGATTCCGTCAAAATCAGAAGCAACATAACTCAAAGAGATCGTTGCCCCCATTTTTGTACCCAAATCACGTGCAATCGTCTCAACAGAAGCTTGATCAACAACACTATTGCTGTAGATACGCCCTTTGAATGTACGTTTGGCTCGCGCAATCTCACGTGTTAATTGATCCGCAAGAGTAGGAATCAATAAAAGACGCCCATTCTCAGCCAACAACTTGATAAGATTGTTCACGACAGTGCTCTTCGCCGAAGCGACCATATCCAAAACCAATTGGCATTTAGCACTAACACTAATGTCATTGCTGTTCATGATAAGGGTGAACTTGTCATTTTCGTAAGCTTTGGCAACACTTGCAAGAAGTGCCGCTAAATTTTCCAATGAAGCTTGATCACAACTTTCCATCAAAGGTTTGATGTAACGTTTTGCTATGAGTTCATTTCGCATTTATGCCACCTTCTTTTTCAAGATTTCGGTCATTGCTTCTTTACCCAAAGCTTCACTGCTGCTATTCATGACATCATTCATCAACTCAGAAACCACTTCACGAACCATTTTGCGTTTATCAAGTTCCATCAATGCAACATTTTGCTTTTCGATAATCTCAAGCTCTTGTTCACATTGCGCCAAAATTTTGTCAGACAAAATTTTATTCTCTTTCTTACTTGACTCCGCCAATTCGCTCGCAAACCGTTCTGCTTCTTCGATTTTGTGCTCCGCCGCATCTTTTAGACGTTTTGACTCACGAAGACGCTCTTGAACTTTTTCAAGTTCATCGGCAATCCCCGCACTTCTTCCGCTAAAATAGCTTTTAACCGGTTCAGCCAAAATGTAGAACAAAATTCCGGCAAAAATCAGGAAGTTAACCGTTCGTTGAACGATATCTGTAGAACCCTCTGCACCGGCATCTGACCCAAATAGATAGGCACTGAGCATTAATACTGTAACGATTATTTTACCCATTGCATACCTCATATCTGACTTAGTTTTGCTGATACAGCAGATTGGAACGAAGACGCCTCATTTTGAAGCGCAGCGATCAACCGTGTTCGTTCTGCAGACATTTCGCCTTCGAACGTTGCGTACTCAAGTGCTAATTCAGCACGTTTTGTCTCTATTTTGCTATTTGCCAGCGCTTTGGCTTCAGCAATAACTTTTTCTCTTAATGCCGCTGCTTCCAGTTTAGCATCACTCATAATCTTCTCAGCTTTGGCGTGAAATGCAGCGATTTCAGAGTCGTTGTTGCCAACTTGCTCTAAATCTTTTTTAATATCTGCATCCCGTTTTTCCATATAACTGAAAAGAGGTTTGTAAAGCAAACTGTTTAGTAGGGCAATAAGGACAAGGAAGACAATCAGTGTGCTGCCTAGCAGCATCGGACTTATATCTAACATACCACCTCCTAAAAGTTGCGTGATTATACAACTTATAAATTGAAGGGACAGTTAAACGCGGCTAGATATTAAGAAAGTAGGTCTAAAAATGATTCAATTTGTTCATTATCTTCAAATTCTAGGGTCAGTTTGTAACCTTTTGTGCCACATTTATAACCAAGCTGAAGCAAATGCTTTTTCAAAGCGGTAAAATCAAGCCCTTCCATCTCATATGAAGTGCTTGATGCCGCAGAAGGGAGCTTAATTTTTTTAACCATACTCTCTACATCGCGTACACTCAATTTTTGGCCGATCACCGAATCGATCATCATCGCTTGCTCTTTCGGTTCCAATCCTAAAATTACTTTGGCATGACCCGCACTGATTTTTCCTTCAACCAGAGCTTTGCGCCCTTTTTCGCTCAGTTGTAAAAGACGCAGTGTATTGGTGATTTGTGTGCGGCTTTTATGAACGGTTTGAGAAAGTTGCTCGTGGGTTAATTCATGGATATCAATCAGTTCTTGATAGGCTTGTGCCAAGTCGATTGCATTAAGTTCATCGCGCTGAATATTTTCAATCAAGGCATGTTCACGCATCTGTTCATCACTAACGGAGACGACGATTGCTTTGATCGTTTTATTTTTAGCCAGTTTACTGGCACGAAGACGTCTCTCACCCGCTATTAAAATATATCCGTCAAGATCCTCTTTTACAACGATAGGCTGTAAAAGCCCGTGCGTTTTAATCGATTCGGAGAGTTCTGCTAAGGATTCTGAATCAAAATGTTTTCGCGGTTGATAGGGATTGGGGCGGATTTTATTGACTGCGATCTCTTCGACTCCCCCTTTTTTAGGAAGCTCGTTGTCATATGCCTCTTCGATTTCACTTAAAAGTGCCCCAAGACCTCTCCCCAATGCTGATGCTTTCGCCATATTTTTCCTTTAGGCGATAATCGCGTGTGCCAAATCTTGGTACGCCATAGAGCCGCTTGATTTTACATCGTACAAAATTGCCGGTTTGCCGAAACTCGGAGATTCAGCAAGTTTTACATTACGNNATCGTTAATTTAGGATTAATGGTTTTACGCACCAATTTAACGGTATTCAGAAGCTGTGCCAAACCTTCCAATGCAAAAAATTCGCATTGGATAGGAATAATAACCGAGTTGGACGCCGATAATGCATTAATTGTCATCGGCCCGAGTGCCGGAGGGGAATCAATGATGACATAATCGTATTCATCTTTGACCTGAGCGATCGCCCTTTTTAAAATAAGTTCGCGTCCGGTTGCATTATCGGCATCGTAATACTCTTTTTCAACTCCGACAAGACCGATATTTGACGGAGCTAAAAAAAGTTTCGGCAATGATGTTTTTAAAATGATTTCTCGAAGTTTTTTGGCACCGATCAGTACATGATAGATATTAAACTCATAGTTGTTGCGATGATACCCTAACGAGGTGGTTGCATTGGCCTGCGGATCGGCATCGATCAGCAATACTTTTTTCTCTGCAACAGCAAGGGATGCGGCTAAGTTGACGGCGGTTGTGGTTTTACCCACTCCCCCTTTTTGGTTGGCGATAACAATAACTTCACTCATCGTAAACTAAATATCCTTTGGCCATCGCATAAGAGTGATCCGTCTTCAAGCAAAACGGCCTTTTCCAATGCAACTTTTTCATTATTGTTGTGGGTAAAAAATTCTCTACTGTTTTCAAATTCTATCTGGTAATTACTAAAAATCAGCTTCCACGATGGTAATTTTTTAAACAACTCACTATAGAGTTCTGTTAAATCGTATGCGTCGATTCTAATATCAATTTTTTCAAAATTTTCAGGCGCTGAAATTAGATTCATCCCTATACCGCATACCAGTGTTTCACCGACAAGATTTGTGATGACACCGCCGACTTTTTTGTTTCCGAGATAAAAATCATTCGGCCATTTAAGCCATACCTTCGAGCCGAGAGAGCTTAAAAGCTCTTTCATCAAAAAAGCAAAATAGATCGATGAGGATTCAAGTTTCAAATCATCCGGAAGAATAGTACGCGGTATGGCAAGGGAAATAAAAAGATTCCCATTCGAGCCAATCCAACTATTGCCGCGTGAACCTTTACCCAAGGTTTGAGAGAATGCACCGATACAAACGGGAGGATCTAATCGTGAAGCTTTCAATTCTTCCAAGAGATAGCTTTGAGTCGACTCAAGCGACTCAAACCAATGGATGTCCACACCCGATCCGTTTTCCGTTGAGATAATCAACGACTGAAGTCTCTTGTTTAGAAGGGGCTTGAACTGACGTAATACGAAGAGACCCTTTTGCGCACTGTACTAGAATACTCTCTTTATCAACATGGGTGATTATTCCCGCGTCACCGTGACTGTTCTCTTCTTCCAATAGCATTGATTTAATTTTTAATCCCGATTCCGTGAATATTCCCGGCCATGGAGTGTAAGCTCGATAGCGGTTATAAATTTCACGTGCATCGGAGAAATCGATCAAACCGTCGGATTTAAGGATTTTTTTGCAGTGGGTAGCCTCGGCATCGTTTTGCGCTACGGCACTTTCTCTATCCCAGTTTCGAATGGTATCCAGTGTCAATTCGACGGCACTCTCCGTTAAACGCTTATACAAAGACTCTACCATTTCATCTTCACCGATAGGGAGTGTCTTAATTTTAATAACGGCTCCCGTATCAAGTCCTTCATCCATCCACATGGCACTCACGCCGCTTTGGGGATCNNCCGTATGCGGCGACAATAATCATATCACACGGAGTAGCCAATAGTTCCTTGACGACCGCTTCGTCACGAAGTCTAAGGGGCTGAAAAACGGAAATATGCGCATTTTCAGCCAAGACTTTAACCACAGGAGGGGTCATAACGGCTTTACGGCCTACCGGTTTATCGGGCTGCGTATAAACACTCACCACCTCAATATCATCTGCCGCGATTAAAGCTTCCAAAATAGATGCGGCGTAATCGGGGGTTCCCATAAAAATGACACGGGTCATTTATAGTACCTCTGAGGCTTTAAACAAACTGCCCCCGCGATGCTCACCCGTAATCAAAAAGCTTTTAGCATCGCTCAAATCAAATCCGCTTGCTAAAAACATAGCCCCGCCTCGCTTGAGGAGAAAATCAGCCGCTTTCAGCTTCGTCACGATTCCTCCTGTCGCAAAATTATGGTTCGGTGTCACTTCAAGTGATAACTCCTCAGGAGTAATAGCCTCAATTCGTGAACGGGCTTTTGCATCACTGTGACTTCGAGGGTCTTTATCATAATAGGCATCGATATCGGATAGTATCACTAAAAGTTCAGCACCGAAGTGGTGCGCCGCATAGGCGGATAGCTGATCGTTATCACCTAAAACAAGCTCTTCCGTTGCCGTCGCATCGTTTTCATTGATAATGGGAACAACGTTGTGTTTTAGAAGTGTTTCGATAGTGTCTTTTGCTTTTTGCGATTCTTCGGCAGTGTTAAAGTTGGCCGCTGTAACTAAGACTTGAGAGGGGAGAATACTATAGTGCTCAAACATTTTGCGGTACTTGTTC
>DLUI01000145.1 GCA_002742695.1 Sulfuricurvum kujiense
ATGAATAAAAAATGCATTAATAGATTCAAAAAGGATCTAGTATGTCAGAAATGAATGAAGCAGAACACAAAAAAGAGCTGGCAAAACTCAAACGTTTAGCGGTAGAGGTCGCCTCTGAAATCCACGATATCGTCGAAGATACGGTGTGGACGAATCACGTAAAAATGCCTGAGCTTGCTCAGAAATTGTATGAAGCGGTTGAAAAGGCGAATGCCTATAAAGCGGAGCACTCCCTCTAAGGGGTGAGGTATGGCGACACAAGAAGAGGTCTTAGCACTCGAAGTGTGTGAATGCGGCAACAAGAGCGTTGCCGAGGCAATCACCATCTTTCAAGAGACGTCGCTTCCCTATAAAAAAGCAAAAAAGCTGGTGACGGAGTGTGACAAAAGCTGCTGTCGAGCAGCCCTTTTGCGCCTTTTCGATATGGCGTATTTCGGGAAATTCGATTACGATGAAATAGAGCGGTTGATTCAACTGCGTCATGATAAATTGGGTGAAATTTTAGAGCGGATGAAAACGGGACGATGATGATCCGAAGAGCGTGTTATGATGATATTGATGCAATGGCAGGGCTCCTCAGTGAACTTTTCGGGATTGAAGACGATTTTTTGATCGATACGGATAAACAGATACGCGGTCTAACATTGTTGCTTCAAAATTCTGCGGCCACGGTTTTGGTAGCAGAGGTTGAAGGGAGGGTGATCGGGATGGTTTCGATGCAGTCTTTGATCTCTACCGCAATGGGAGAGAAGGTTGGATTGATCGAAGATATGATTGTTACCGCTGATTTTCGGGGGAAGGGGATCGGACGATTACTGCTGATGGGAATGATTGAAGAGTCTGAGCGTTTGGGGTACGGACGGCTTAGTCTCGGAGCCGACAGACGCAATTCTCCGGCTCTTTGTTTTTATAAAACGTTTGGATTTGAGACAAGCAATATGGGGCTAATGTACCGCATAGTGTAATTGAGCCGATTATTCTCTATCCACTACGACTCTGTTTTTCCCTTCTATTTTGGCTGCATACATGGCATCATCCGCTTTTTTGACGAACGACTCGATAGTTCCGACTCCATCGTACTGTGCGACACCGATACTTATGGTAATGTGACCGATGTTTTTAAAGTCTGTTTGTTCGATCTCTTTTCTGAGCCGTTCGGCAAAGGCGATCGTCCCTTCGTATGGGGTATCGATCTGCAAAATGAGAAACTCTTCTCCGCCCCATCGTACGAACATATCACTGCTTCGTACTAGGGAATGGACGATATCGGAAATCCGGATCAGGACTTCATCCCCTGCATTATGTCCGAAGGTATCGTTGACACTTTTAAAATCGTCGATGTCAAAAAGTATTAACGCAACCGAAGTATTGTAAAGGCGGGCTTGATCGGTCGATAATTTAAGCCATTGGTTGCACTGCAATCGGTTCGCCGCCCCGGTCAGAGGATCGGTGGCTGCAGCTTTTTCCAGTGCGTGTTCAAAGATAACTCTGGAGGTAATGTCTTTACCTGTCGAAATAAAATTGGTGAGCTCTTGACGTTTGTTTTTCAACGGAACGATGGTTTTGAATTCATGGTAGAGAGTTTTATCTTTTCGTTTATTGGTCACAACTCCCCGATAGGTCTCCCCTGAAAGGATCGTGTTCCAAAGATGCTCATAAAAGGGGTTTGGATGTTCCCCAGAGCGGAGAATGTTGGGTTTGTTACCGACTACTTCCTGCGCTAAAAATCCTGATTGCTGTTCAAAAGTGCGGTTGACGTATTCGATTTTCCCCTCTAAATCGGTGATGAGTACGGTATCTCCACTCTCTTCGAGTGCTTTTGAAAGTCTGAGAATATGAAAGTCGGTTTGGTGTTTAAACACACGAAGAATCTGCGTGATCGCATAGCTTGCGATCATTGCACAGAGCGCGCGGAACAGCTCAACCGGCAACGTGGTAAATGCTTCAAAAGATTCTCCGTTCACTATGGATGAGGGAAAAAATGTTCCGGCAGGGACAATGATCCCTGCAAAGATACCATAGAGGAAAAAAGTGCTTGCAAGGACATACGCACACCGTTTCATAGAATCATATACGGATCCTTGTACGAGATAAAACGGATGATAAAATATATATGCGGTCATAAATATACCGGGAGCACCGATAAGATAGCGAACCAATATATTGATATTCTCTAAGGTGAAATGGTGAAAACCTACGAGTAATGCAGCTGATCCTGAAATAATAAGAAGAAGCGTTATGATCGAAAACTTTTTATTCCGGATAACACGTAAGGCAAAATAAAAAAGGACTGCATACGAGAGGCTCATCGTAACTAAACTGCCGAGAATAAACAACTCTTTTGTCTCTTCTCCTCCCATAGACTTGAACATGATAAACCATTCGGATATTCCGTGAAGAATTCCGAATACCCCTAAATACTTTAATTCACGGGTGAATTTGAAAATGGAGTTTTCCATCGGATAGTGGAGAATACTAAAGCCTAACAGGAAAAAAGCAAGGCCGTAGATAAAATAGATATAGTCAATGAAGTGCACCATTAGTCTCCGTCTAAAAGGGGTTAAGTAGCTCTTGTATCTTTAATAGTATCATTTACCTACTTATGTTTACGAAGATATGGAATTTGTAATGTGTCCGATGACGTAAAAAAAGTTACAAATCCTCGCATATTCACCCCTGCAAACCCTATTCCTACAAATTTGTATCATTGTTGTCATTTTGTCGCTCTCTTTTAGTAAATGTCGCAAAAAACCATAGAACACCCCTTGCATCAACCTAAGTGAAGTTCAAAAATAAGGGGATAACATGGCTGGAGCAGCTAGCTTGCGACAAATCGCGTTCTACGGAAAAGGTGGGATCGGTAAATCTACTACATCTCAAAACACATTGGCAGCAATGTCACACTATTTCGATAAAAATATTATGATCGTCGGATGTGATCCAAAAGCGGATTCAACTCGTTTGATTCTTCATGAGAAAGCACAAGATACTATTCTTTCTCTTGCAGCGGAAATGGGAACCATCGAAGATGTTGAGATGGAACAAGCTCGTCTTTGGGGAAAAGGTCTTTTTGATAAAGAAACTCCGGGCGGTTGGATCAACTGTACAGAATCAGGCGGACCAGAGCCAGGAGTAGGTTGTGCAGGTCGTGGTGTTATTACGGCTATTAACTTTCTTGAAGAAGAGGGTGCTTACGATGAAGAAGGTTTAGATTTCGTTTCTTATGACGTTCTTGGTGACGTTGTTTGTGGTGGATTTGCTATGCCGATTCGTGAGGGTAAAGCACAAGAAATTTACATCGTTATGTCTGGTGAAATGATGGCGATGTACGCGGCTAACAACATCTCTAAAGGGATTTTGAAATACGCAAACACAGGTGGAGTACGTCTTGCAGGTCTTATCTGTAACGCTCGTATGACGGATAAAGAGTACGATTTGGCGCTTGAGCTTGCTCAACGTATCGGAACTCAATTGATCCACTTCGTACCACGTAACAACATCGTTCAGCATGCTGAATTGCGTCGTATGACGGTTGTTGAATACAGCCCATATTCTGACCAAGCTCGCGAATACAAAGAGCTTGCTCGTAAAATCGTTTATAACGATATGAAAATTATCCCTACTCCAATCAGTATGGATGATCTCGAAGACTTGCTTCTTGCATTCGGTCTTGAAGACGAAGTTGACGAAAGTCAAGTCGGAAAAGCAGCAGAAGCTTAATTAGTCACGTTACCCCGTGGATTCCTCTTTGGAGGGATCTTCAATGGTCGTCATGAAAATGACAAATAACATCTTGTTAATAATGAAAAGAAAACAACAGAAAAAGGAGATTAGATGTTTGTATTAGGTTTTCACTTCCCAGCAGATATGGGGAATCAAATTCCAGACGAATTAGTTGCAGAAAAACTTGCCGGTGTTGATATCAGTGACGTTAAAGAGATCAAATTGTTGATGGGTACAAAAGACAAAGATAAAGAGTGGATCAGCTACACCAACAAAGATACTTTCTTGTTCCGTGCTATGGTTCATTACTTCAAAGAAGAGAACCCGAATAAAGAACAAAAATACATGATCTACATGAACCGTTACCAAATGTCTGCTATCTCTAAACGTGTAGATGCAGCAGATGATGAAACAATGAAATTGTGTCACAACTTAGATTCGATGGAACAATTCCGTATCGAAGTCGCGTAAGGAAGGGGTGTATTATGGGTCCAGAAACACTAGAAGCTAAACAAAAAGCGGCCATTGAAGAGATCTTAAAAGCGTATCCTGAGAAAGCGGCGAAAAACCGTGAAAAACATCTCGGTGTCGGAACTCCCAATGATGAAAATCAAAAAACCTGCGGTGATGTCCGCTCAAACAAAAAAACCGTTCCGGGTGTTATGAGTCAACGCGGTTGTGCTTATGCAGGGTCTAAAGGGGTTGTATGGGGTCCGATCAAAGATATGATCCACATCAGCCACGGTCCTATCGGATGCGGTCAATATAGCCGTGCAGGTCGTCGTAACTATTACATCGGGGTAACCGGTGTTGATACATTCGTTACAATGAACTTCTGTTCGGATTTCCAAGAGAACAACATCGTTTTCGGCGGAGACAAAAAACTTGGGAAATGTGTCGATGAAATCGAAGTACTTTTCCCACTCAATAACGGTATCACGGTTCAATCCGAGTGTCCGATCGGTTTGATCGGGGATGATATCAATGCGGTTGCTAAAACAAAAGCGGCTGAGATCGGTAAAACAATCGTTCCGGTTAACTGTGAAGGTTTCCGTGGGGTATCTCAATCATTGGGTCACCACATCGCTAATGACGCGGTTCGTGACTATATCTTTGACGGCGATCTTAGCCACATCGATATCAGTGATGTTACTCCGACTGAGTACGACGTTGCGATCATCGGGGACTACAACATTGGCGGTGACACTTGGTCTAGCCGTATCCTTCTTGAAGAGATGGGTCTTCGTGTTGTAGCTCAATGGTCAGGCGACGCGACAATGAAAGAGATGGCTTTGACACCGAAAGTAAAATTGAACTTGCTTCACTGCTACCGTTCAATGAACTACATCAGCCGTCACATGGAAAAAGAGTTCGGGATTCCTTGGATCGAGTATAACTTCTTCGGACCGAGCCAAACGATTAAATCACTTCGCAAAATCGCTGCTTTCTTCGACGAAAGTATCCAAGCAAAATGTGAAGAGGTTATCGCGAAGTATCAACCGATGATCGATGCGGTTATCGCGAAATACAAACCACGTCTTGAAGGGAAACAAGTAATGTTGTTCGTCGGCGGACTTCGCCCTCGTCACGTTATCGGTGCCTATGAAGATTTGGGTATGGAAGTAATCGGAACCGGTTATGAGTTCGCTCACGATGACGACTACAAACGTACCAAAGAAGAGATTTTCCGCTCGACCGTTATCTACGATGACGTCAACGAGTATGAGCTTGAAGCATTCGTTAAAAAACTTCAACCTGACCTTGTCGCTTCAGGGATCAAAGAGAAGTATGTATTCCAAAAAATGGGTCTCCCATACCGCCAAATGCACTCTTGGGATTACAGCGGTCCATACCACGGATACGACGGATTCGCGATTTTCGCACAAGATATGGATTTAGCAATTAATTCACCTGTATGGGCTCATTCAAAAGCACCATGGGAAAAGGAAGGTTGAGACGATGCAAGAAGTAGAAAAAATCGTAAACGGGAAAGACCTGTTTAAACGCCCGGAGTACGCAGAAGTACTCGCAAACAAAAAACAATTCGAATCTTCTATGCTCGCAATCAACCCTGCGAAAGTAGATGAAATCGCTGAGTGGACTAAATCATGGGATTACCGTGAGAAGAACCTTGCTCGTGAAGCAATCACCGTCAATCCTGCAAAAGCATGTCAGCCTCTTGGGGCTGTTATGGTTGCTCTCGGATTCGAAGGTACTATGCCTTACGTTCACGGTTCACACGGTTGTGTAGCCTATTTCCGTTCATACTTTACCAAACACTTCAAAGAGCCGACTCCATGTGTTTCTGACTCTATGACTGAAGATGCTGCGGTATTCGGTGGATTGGTCAATATGAAAGAGGGTCTTAAAAACTGTGCAGCAGTCTATAAACCTAAAATGATCGCCGTTTCTACCACTTGTATGGCAGAAGTTATCGGTGATGATTTACAAGCGTTTATCATTGCGGCTAAAGAAGAAGATAAAGGTGAGTTTTTACCTGAAGAATATCCGATTCCGTATGCGCACACTCCTTCATTCGTAGGAAGCCATATCACGGGTTATGACAACATGATGCACGGTATCATNNTTCGGCACAGACTATATCATGTTGGGTGACCACTCTGATCAATGGGATATGCCTGCTGGTAACTACGAAATGTTCTCTGGCGGAACAAAATTGGATGATGCAAAAGATTGTATCAATTCAAGTGCAACGATCTCATTGCAAAAATATTCAACAACTAAAACCATGAAAATGGTCGAAAAACGTTGGAAACACGCTGGTGGACATAGTAACCCGATCGGTCTTAAAGGTACCGATGAGTTCGTTATGAAACTCGCAGAATTAACAGGAACCGAAGTTCCTCAAAAACTTAAAATCGAGCGCGGCCGTTTAGTTGATGCTATGCAAGACAGCTATCCGTATATGCACGGTAAAAAATTCGCTATCTGGGGTGATCCTGACTTCCTTCTCGGAGCCGTTTCATTCTTGTTAGAGATGGGTGCTGAGCCGACTCACGTCCTTTGCCACAATGCACCGAACGGTTGGGAAGCTGAGATGAGAGCATTGCTTGATACGTCTCCGGCTAAAGATAGCCTAAACGTATGGGCTGGAAAAGATTTGTGGCACATGCGTTCACTCTTGTTTACTGAGCCGGTCGATTTCATGATCGGTAACAGCTATGGTAAAGAGTTGATGCGTGACACCGGTACTCCGTTGATCTACATCGGATTCCCGATTTTCGACCGTCATCACCTACACCGCTACTCTATCAGCGGGTACGATGGAGCGTTGAATCTTCTTACTTGGATCACGAACAAAGTTCTTGATCAGTTGGATGAAGATACGAAACAAATCGCTACCACTGACTATTTCTTCGACCTCGTCCGCTAAGGACACCGCCTCCATTCGGGGGCAAACTTCATTGTTTCTCGTCATTTTCTCCCCTTTTGGGAGATTTTTTTGGTTGAGTTTTTTACGAAAGACTTAGTCAAACAAACAGGATGATTTATGGCCGGCGTACAGGATAAACTAAAAGCGGAGTTAATGGTTGAAATCTATGCGAGTATTGATCGCATTTACGATTCGATAGAGCAACATTTTGATCTCGATGAAATGCGTCGCATAAATGTTATCAAAAGCCTCAATACGCTCAAAGACGAACTCTATTTCGTCGTGCAAACTACACCGCTCTCCTAATTACATAGGAGATATTTTATTTTGATACATCGCTTTATCTGCCGCTTGGATAATCGAATCGACACTCGCACCCTTCTTAAACTCAGCCATACCGTAAGCAAAATTGATTTTAAATTCGTTTTGATCAACTTTAAAATGTATATGGTTACAGTATTCCAAAATCGTTTCCATTTTTGTTTTGATCTCATTTTGTGAAACTTTTGCATCGAATATAACCAAAAATTCATCTCCGCCGTATCGTACGACACGCCCTCCGCTCTCTTTGAGCTTGAATGCAATGTGGATGAGTACTTTATCCCCGACAACATGTCCGTAGGTATCATTGATCTGTTTAAATTTATTCAAATCGACCATAATAAGGGTTCCGCTATCACGAACCGAGATATGATCGCTATTGCAGAGTGTATCTTCGAACCATTGACGATTATAGCTCTTGGTTAAGCCGTCTTCATAGACTATTTTTTGCAGTTCATGAATCTCTTGTTGGAGTATCTTAGTCTGTTTCAGTACACTTTTTAATACCTCTTTGTCTTCGGTTTCGATGGCATGTATCGCTTCATCGGTGCATTTGGATAACGTAATAAGATGACGGACCATTTTTTCATCGAGCATTTCAGAACTGATAACTTGATTGGGTTTAAGTTTGACATGATGGGCGTGTGCTTTTTCAGCATAGAGCCGATTATATTCGGCAGGAAATACGACTTTTAATTTTTGAATACTCTCTTTGACTTCGTTGGTAATATCAATATGTTCTTTGTATAAATCGCTCATTGCATCCTGCTCTCTAATTTAGTAAACGTTAATTCAATGGATTCACGGTCCATTGGTTTGTAATAATAGTACCCCTGAATCGAATCGATTCC
Source organism: Sulfuricurvum kujiense (assembly GCA_002742695.1). Taxonomy (GTDB): domain Bacteria; phylum Campylobacterota; class Campylobacteria; order Campylobacterales; family Sulfurimonadaceae; genus Sulfuricurvum; species Sulfuricurvum kujiense_A. Next base: position 8,290 of record DLUI01000145.1, read on the forward strand.
GTTGACGAGTAAAAATTCCATCTCTTCGATGCTCTCTACCCCCTCGGCTAATACTTCCATTCCCAACCCTTTTGCCAGAGCGATAATTGTTTTTACGATAGTTTGGTTTTTAGGCTCCATCGTGATATTACGGATAAAGGAGATATCGATTTTGAGTTTATCGATGGGGAGATGTTTGAGATAGGAGAGAGATGAATATCCGGTTCCGAAATCATCAATAGATATCTTAAATCCCTTGCTTTTGATGACACCGAGTAACGCGATCATTTTTTCAGGATATTCGAGGATTGAACTCTCTGTAATTTCGAGTTCAATCCATGACGGACTACACTCTGTTTTATGGAGTAATTCTTCGAGCTGCAGTAAAAAGTTTTGGTGAATAAGCTGTTTGGCTGATACATTGATAGCAATCCTGCCGCTAAATATCCCTTGTTCCATCCATTTTACAGCCGTTTTAAAACCCTCTTCTAAGACAAAGGAACCCAATTCGATGATTAAGCCGCGCTCTTCGGCGATTGGTATAAATACCGATGGTGGGGTTGTCTCTTCTTCGGTGAACCATCTAGCAAGTGCCTCTACCCCTATGATTTTTCCTGTATGAGGATTGATCTGAAGCTGATAATAGAGGGCAAGATCGTGATTGGAAATAGCTTTTTTAAGATTGGAGGCAAGTGTAGTTCGCTCCAGTAATTCTTGGGTCAAACCGTCATTGTAGAAATTATAGCTATTTCGCCCGAAACTTTTAGCTTTATACATGGCCGCATCAGCTTTTTGGAGGAGTTCTTCAGGGTTGGAAGCATCCTCTGGATAGAGGGAAATTCCTATGCTTGCCGAGATATAGACCTCAGTATGATCGATATTAAAAGGATCGTTGAGTGTTTGTATCAGACGGTTTATGCACATCTGAATAGAGTGGTGATCTGTTTTTAATTCTATTACTATAATAAACTCATCTCCTCCAGGTCTAATGATTAACGTATCTTTGGGGAAAAGATCCTGTAACAGTTTTGTAAAGAGGATCAGGATCTCATCTCCGAAGCGATGGCCATACGAGTCATTGATCTCTTTGAAGCCGTCCAAATCAACAAACAACAGGGCGAACGGGTGATTTTCCATGTTATCTGTTTTGATTTGCAGTGTTTCAATGAGGCTAAGACGGTTTGGGAGCCCGGTGAGTGGATCATGGTGAGCTAATGTATCAAATTTTTCTTTGGCTTCTAAAATGTTGTTTTTGTGTTCTGAATAGACTAAATGTTGGAGATAAAAAAACGGTAACTGATAAAAAATAGAAAGATAGAGGTAATGGATATAAAAAACCAACCTTTGTAGGTTTGGAGTAGAGTGAGCTGATAGCTGTTGGATGTTAATGATGCAACGGCTGTATCGGAAAAATAGATCCATAGCACCCCAAAGATAAAATAAATAGCAGCTATCCAGAGGGCATTTTTAAAGCTTTGATTAAAATTTAGCACTTACTATCACTTTTGTTAGGATGTTCATAAAATATTATATCACAGTGAGAAGAAGATACTTTTTTTATCCATTCTGGAACGGTGTATGCAGATATGATACTATCTGAATATAAAGGACTTTACTATGGAACATCATGTTGTGATTGAAAAATTATGCAGCTGTGCGAAAAAAGAGGAGATGTCTCAAATAACTACCTATGATACCAAAGAGAATGCGTATGAAGCGGCTGAAACACAATTGGCCTATATGCAGGGACATTTTTGCGGTAAGCACGAATTCCAGCTTGTTGAGGTAGGGGATAATTACGTCATCGGAATGGTTAGCGGCTGCGGCTGTAAAGGATAAATTATGGAGTACCACGTAGTAGTAGAGAAATTGTGCAAATGTGCAATTCGTAAAAATATGCCTCAAATTAAAACCTTTGACGACAAAGAAAATGCGTATAGAATCGCACGTGCTTGGGCGCAGGAGTTAAACGAGAGCTTTTGCGGACAACATTCATTCGGGGTTGTAGAGGTGGATGATAACTTTGTGATCACTGTCGGTGAGGGGAGCTATTGAAGTTTGATAAAAGACAATATTAAGTAAAATAAAACAATTTTATTTTATTAAGGTATTGGCTGGGATGAAAAAGTACTATTACGGTGCCGTGGCATTTTATTTAATGGCCGTAATGGCGTATATCGGATATCAATATACGCAACAGCGCTCGGAGCTGATAGCTGAAATAGATCAGAGATTGATTCAGTGTGCGAGTGTGACCGATCAGCTTCTTCCGGCATCCTTGCATACTAACGCTATCCATACGGGAACTATCGCTCCTGCGGACGATCTCCAAAATCGTCTTGTATTGTCACGGTTTGCTGAAACTATGAATGTGAAATATGTTTATTCCTTTGTTTTAGAAAAAGGGAAAATCTATTTTACCTCCAGCAGTGCAACGAGCGAAGAGCTTAAAAGCGGTGAGGATATCAGCTACTTTTTTGATGAGTATACCGATGAATCTCCCCTATTGTTGGATGCCTTTAAAACACAACAGATGCAGTTTGAAGAGTCTTCCGATCAATGGGGACATTTCCGATCGGTATATTTGCCTCATATTTCGCCAAGCGGACGTGTTTATATCACGGGAGCCGATATAGAAGTGAGCAATATCAATGCTCAATTGAATGCGCTTTTACTCCATTCAATGGGGGAAGCATTGTTTTATATGCTTATTTTAATCCCATTTTTTGTCGCTTATCGGATGCATAATCTGAGTATCCAAAAAGAACTTACCGCTCAGGTTGATGAACGAACAGCCGATTTACGAGAGCGTTCCTCTGCCATTACCCGTTTGCTTGATAATTCCAATCAGGGATTTTTAACGTTTTCAACCTCTTTGAATGTTGAAAATGAGTATTCTCAAAAATGTCTGGAAATCTTTCAAGAAACGATTGAAGGGAAAAATATCGGAGAACTTTTGTATCCGGAAGAAGTAGAGAAAAAAAAGTTTTTTGATGAAACCATCAGAGCCGTTTTCGAGGAAGAAGATGAGGTCAAGATCGACGCGATTTTATCGCTACTTCAATACGAATTCGTACTTCATAATAAAGCTATTAACATCCTCTATAAGCGGATAGAACCACAGCGGTTTATGCTTATTCTAACGGATATTACCGATAAGAAAAATTTGGAAAAAAACATTGAAAAAGAGCGTAACAGACTCAAAATGATCGTATCCGCCATCAGTAACAGCGAGGAGCTTTTCGAACTGTTGGAGGGGTATCAAACTTTTTTATCGGAGCGAGAAGGTTTCATCGTATGGGAACATACCCCACAGCAAAATCTTACAGAATTGTATCGTGTGATTCATACCTATAAGGGACTTTTTGCCCAAAAAGATTTTATGACCACACTTCAAGGGTTGCATAAAGTGGAATCCAGACTCTCCTTATGGCTTAAAGATGAGACGATCTCGAATGAAACCATTCAAACCATGCTGAAAAAAATTGATTTTGAGCTATGGCTTAAAAAAGATACCGATATTTTGCGTGATACTCTGGGTGATGATTTTATGGATAGAAAAACGACGATTACGATCGATGAAGTGACCTATGAGACGCTTCAAAATAAAATTCTAGAATTAATCGACGCTCAACCGGAGGAGTGTCATGAGCTGCTGGAGCTGCTAGAGGTTATTAAAGGGTTGAAATATAAGCCGATAGGAGAGTATTTCGCTTCTTTGCCGAAATATGTCGAACTTCTTGGTGAACGTCTTGAAAAATCTCTTAATGTGATGGAGATAGAGGATAAAACGAATGTTTCCGTAGGGGAAGCGTTCCGAGGATTTGCTAAATCGTTGATTCATATTATCCGTAACAGTGTTGATCATGGGATTGAATCTCCTGAGGAGAGAGTGGAACGCGAAAAAGAGGAAGAGGGAAATATCTTTTTTGTTATTGCTGAGACAGAAGATGCCGTAATTGTGAAAATCAGCGATGACGGTCGTGGAATCGATAGAGAAAAACTAAAACAAAAAGCCCTTGATGGCGGGTTTAGAACATCCCAAGAACTTGAGGATGAGGAATCTGTGATTGAGTTGTTGTTTGAAGATTATCTTTCGACAAAAGAGGAGATCAATGATCTCTCCGGCAGAGGAATAGGGCTCGCATCGGTACGTTCGGAACTTTTGAAACTTGGGGGAAGCTATAAGGTGATATCGGAATTGGGAAGAGGGACCCGTTTTGAATTTACAATCCCTAAAAAATCATTACTCAAGGGCATTTGATGGAAAATATTGAGGTATTAAAAAAGGTTTTAATTGCCATTGTACACCAAGTAGAGGTATTTATGAGCGATGAGATGAAAATTGAAATCGAATTTGACGGTGAGTATCGATCGGTGGATAAAGTTGAATTAAAAAAATATACCACCACGATAGGGATTGGCGGAAGTCTAAACTTGTTATTCTATGCAACGTATAATGAACTGCTTCTTGATACTATGACCCGAAGACTCGCCTATGGAGAGATCAAGGAAGATGAATTTGTCGAATTACGCGACAGTGCGGCAGGAGAAATCGCCAATATGATTATGGGGCAATCTCTCAGCCATTTTCCCAATCAAGGACGGGGGGTGAGCATTACTCCCCCTGTAACAATCGAAGATGCCAAATCGATTGTCAAAACAAATGGTGCCGGCATAATCAGTGCGGTACTCTCAACCCCTTATGGAAACATCGAATTAAACGTTATCGGATCGGCTAAAGGAGAATGGAATGCTTAATATTTTGGTAGTCGATGATTCGTTAATTATGCGAAGAAATATTACAAAAATGATAGAATCCTTAGGGCATAGAGTCATTGGAGAAGCAAAAGACGGATTGGAGTCAATAACTCTATATTCGAAACTTAAGCCTGATTTGGTGACGATGGATATTACAATGCCGGAGATGGATGGAATA
>DLUI01000013.1:0-2405 GCA_002742695.1 Sulfuricurvum kujiense
ACGTGGCAAATTTCATAAGTTTCTCGCTACAATAAAGAATTAACTTTACCCAGGAGCTATGGATGGCTGAAAAAGAGAAAGACGAACACGCAACCGAAGAAGAAGGTAAGAAAAAATCGAGCAGCATGCTCTTGATTATTATCATCGCCGTTTTGGTGTTGATTTTGGTAATCGGAGGGGTTGTTGCCGCATTGATGATGGGGAATAATGATGCGGCTACTGAAGCGGGTCACGGAGCTAAAACCGAAGTTGCAGCAGATGCACACGGCAGCGAAGGGGAAGCAGCAGACGAGGGAAGCGGTAGCACAACTCATGTTAGCGGCGAAGCAGTTACAGAAGTGGGACTTATGTTCCCACTCGATACCTTTACTGTCAATCTTTTAAGTGAAAGCGGCCGCCGCTATCTCAAAGTAGAAATGAACCTTGAAATCGAAGGGGAAGAGCTCTCTCCTGAACTTGAAACAAAGAAACCGATCTTCCGCGATATTATTATCCGAATTTTGAGTTCAAAATCACTTGAAGAGATCTCTACCATCAAAGGGAAAGAGAAACTAAAAGAGCAAATTGTCAATGATTTGAATATGCGTCTCAAAGACGGCAAAGTCAAAAACGTCTATTTCACCGACTTCGTGGTGCAATGATCGGCATCGACCTCATNNTGTGCCAAAGCTCTCGGATGCGGTATCGGAGCCGAATGCGGGTTCCACGATATTATCCTCTCTAAAACTCTCAAAGGTGCTCCCGTCATCAATCTCTCGACTGAAGTGTCTGAACGTTTCAAGATTACCGATCTCTCGGTATCCATCACCCATGACGGCGAGTACGCCATTGCCGTCGTAGNNACTAGAAAAATCCTCCAAATAACCAAGGTCAACCATGCAATCTTCTGAACTTATCACTATCCAAAAATACGCAGCACGTCACCATATTAGTATTTTTAGCGTCATTAAAAAAACAATGAACGGAGAGTTGCCGACCGTTGTGAAAGAAGAGAACGGCAAAGAGGTAACGTATATCGTGATGAACCCCTCAACAGCTCATCCGCAGAATGAAGTACGTAGTAATGATAATGAAGAAGTCGAAATCGATTATAAAAAAGCATATGAAGATTTAAATAAAGAGTATCTTATTTTAAAAACGAAGTATCAAAAACTCGTCGATATGCTGGAGGGGTAAATCACCCTCCCCCGACGAAATCAAGCAGCTCTATCGTATCACCCTCTTTTAAAAGAGTATTTCCCCACGCATCTTGTTTTACAATCTCCATATTAAGAGCAGAGGCCATTACACGCTCCTCTACCCCCAAAGAGCGGATAAGATCTAGCATTGTAGAGCCTTCATTCACTTCGCGTACTTCCCCGTTTACTTTGATCTGCATTCTCTCTCCTACATCGACATTTTAATAAGTTGTGCAATGGCAAAGCTTTTCTTGGCTATTGCGAAATCGTACGGTGTTGCTCCGTCATTGTTTTTTAGATTCGGATCGGCGTGAGCTTTGAGGAGAAAATCAACAATTTTTTCATTCTCAATGAACGCTGCTTGATGCAACGGTGTGATCCCGTCATTATTGGCAAGATTGACATCNNACAAAGGTTACCAACTCCAAGTTTTTTTTCTTGATCGCTAAAATGAGCGGGGTATTTCCCCGAAAATCCTGTGCATTGATATCGGCACCATGGTCGAGCAAAAGTTGCGCTATTTTTAAGTCACCCATTTTGATCGCGACATGCAATGCACTCAGACCCGCTTTGTTTTGTTCATCAACATTTTTATGCAAACGCAGATGATTTTTGATTTTTCCGATATCACCCTCGAACGCTCCATCATGCAATACTCCGCTGAAAAGAACACTGGTGACAACACACAAAGCAATTACTAAACGCATCGACTACTCCTTGATAAAACGGATCATCTTAAACCGCTCGCCCATCAGAGATGGTGTGATCAAAATCTTTACTTTTTCGAGTTCTTGGGCATAAATCTCATCTCCTGCATGCTCTTTTAGCATCGCCATCAAATCTAAAATTCCCATCTCTACCAATGCCACCAGTTGTGTCGCATACTGAGCACATACGATCCCCTGAGCTTCATACGCCTCTTTAACGTGGGTAAAGTTGACATCATACGTAATATCACTTTTTCCGAACGCAACGGATCGNNTTGAGCGCTTCATCAAAAAGGGGAAACGTTTGATGCTCTTGATAGACACGGATCGAAAAATCACTCCGTGCATTCAATTCACCGTAGTCAAAACTCATAAACTCAAACCGCTTGGAACTCTCACTCATTGCACGTGCAAATGATTCGTATCCTAATGCGATCTCCCCGCGATCTTGCTTATATTTTGCAGCCAATTCTGATATTTTAGAATCCTCAAGATCGAAAACTATCTCATGGTGCTCAAC
>DLUI01000013.1:2552-6787 GCA_002742695.1 Sulfuricurvum kujiense
CCCTCATCGAGACGTTTGATAATATGATTGGCAATCGTTCCCCCGAAAAATTTCGACGTACTCACCGCCGTATAAAAGTCCCCTTTCTTGCCGATCGGGCGATAGGAGGCATAATACCCCTCGGCTCCATAAAGCCAGTCATTCATATAGTCACTAAAACGCACGTGATGCCTTAGAGGGTTGCGACCGCTTTTTCAAGACGCACAAACCCCTCATCAATGTCCGCTTTAGTAATTGTGAGCGGCGGAAGAAAACGGAGCGTATTGCGTCCCGCTTTGAGAACGATCACCCCAGCATCACGCGCAGCATTAATGATCTTGCCCAGCGTATCTGCATCACACACACGAAGCCCGCGCATCATTCCTAAACCGACATGTTCCAAAAAGATAGCAGGATGCCCTTTTGCAAATGTAGCCAATGAAGTTTCAAAGTAGAGAAGATGTTCATCCAATTCCCCGCTCTCTTTGATCTCTTCGAGAATGTCTAGCACTTCATTCGCGGCTGCCGTCGAGAGATAATTCCCCCCAAATGTCGATCCGTGATCACCGGGTGCGAAAATATCTTTTTTGCTTGTCATGACGACACCGATAGGAACCCCTCCGCCGAGCCCTTTTGCCAACGTAATGACGTCGGGTTCAATACCATAGAGGTTAGAGGCTAAAAACTCACCCGTTCGGTAAATCCCCGTTTGAACTTCATCCACCATCAGCAAAACATCGCGCGATTTGAGCATCGCGGCTAATGCCTGAACCTTAGCACGATCCTGAGGCTGAACGCCCCCCTCGCCTTGTACGAGTTCAATCATCACCGCAACCGTATGATCATCGATCAACGATTCGATCTCATCGATATTTTTAGCATAGACAAATCCATCAGGAAACGGGCCGAAATAGTTGTGCATTGACTCCTGTCCCGTCGCTTTGAGAGCGGTAATGGTACGTCCGTGAAACGAGTGATCGAGGGTGATGATTTTGTAGCGTTTCGGTTGCCCCTCTATCTCTCCNNTATTTTCGGGCAATTTTAATCGCCCCCTCGTTCGCTTCGGCTCCGCTGTTGCCGAAAAAGCATTTCATGTCGTAGCCGCTGAGTTCAACGATACGACGTGCACACTCGGCTTGCGGTTCGATGTAATATAGATTCGAAACATGGATCACCTTGCTCACTTGGTCACAGATAGCTTTTGTGAGACGATCATTCGAGTGTCCGACACTGCACACGGCAATCCCTGCGGCGAAGTCGATATACTCTTTCCCTTCACTGTCGATCAAAATCGCGTTTTTACCTGCCGTAAAACTGATATTTTGACGTCCGTAAGTCGGCAATACATAGTTATCAAAATTTTTAGTCATTTTCTTGTTACCTTTATTTTAATTTCTTGATACACGGCACTCTCCCCCTCATAACTAAGGTACGGAGGTGTCAATACATTCACATTCGGGGTACCCGAATAGATCAGCAGAGAATCATCNNCTTAAGCATTCATCATGCTTGACCGCCATTTCGACTTCTCCAAAAGATGATGAAAGCCGAACTCTCTCACCTTCTTCAAATCCTGAAGCGGGATGAAAATAGACCCCATCAGGACGCCTAAACTGGGAATTAAGCCCTTTAGGATACTTGGAGGTAATCAGGTAAAACCCTTCGCTATCACCAATATCCAAATCAATAGTGTCCAAAAACTCAAACTCTCCGTTTACAAACCCCTCTTCGTAGGGAATCTCAAGAGAATTTCGACGATATCCGACACCGTCGCGAATATCCATTTGATTCCTGAAGTGATCTAAATAAAACAGTTCATTCTCTATCTCTACACCGAATGCTTCACACACTCTTTTTGTGAGGTCATATTCACTGATTCCGATCTCACTCTCAAACAATTGCGGCATCTCTTGGAGAGTATAATCGCCGTACGAACTGCGAAAATCATTTTTTTCCAAAAATGTTTTCGCCGGTATGACCAAATCAGCCTCGCGAGAGGTTTCATTCTCATACAATCCGAAATAGACACTGAAACCAGCCGAAGAAAATCCGCTTTTTATCCCACTCGAATGAGGCATTTGCGCCAAAGGATTGGCACCTTGAATGAAAACACAATTATACTTCGAAAAATCAACACTCGCCTTACTGACACGATTCGATATCGATTTAAACGGCAATTCGATAGTGCTCAAAGAGTTACCTAAGTAACTCACCCCGCAACCTCTCTTNNCCAAAAAGTCCCATTACGGCTCCGAATCCATCTATACTTCGGAGGATATCCGCACCGTCTCGGTATTTTTGTACACCGACACCGACGAAAATAATGCTCTTTTTCCCTTTCATCAGCTCTAACATTGTCCCGATCTCTCCGAGACTTACATCTATGGCATCAAGCGTTGCTTTAATCCTTACGCTCTGGGTCAATTCATAAAAATCNNCGTTGTATTCGCTGGCATGATTTTCCAAAAACTCGACGTCGTGTAGTCCCTCGATAATGGCGAATCGGCTTAAAAGCAATGCCAAAGGCAAATCGCAGTGAGGCCTGATTTGGATATGCAGATCAGCACTTTTTGCCATCTGCGTTTGAACCGGATCAATTACAATAATTATTTTTCCCTCTAAAAACGGCAATAAATGAGAATGGGTCGTATGGGGGTTACGTCCCCAGAAAATGATAACGTCACTCTCGAGTATCATCTGAGGCGGTACCACTTCATTCGATCCTCGTCCCAACAAAATGCCCGCTTCACCGGCACCGTCACATAAACTGCCTGAGGTTCCGACCGCTTTGATGGAACCAAAGAAATGTTCGGGCGCACGCTGCATCAATCCGACATTGCCGCTCCCACGATAATAAAGCACTTGATCACTTTTGGAGTTTTTTAGTGCCTCAACCAGTGTATCAATCGCGTTATCCATTGAGATCTCTTCACCTCGTAGCTTCGGAGCAATCAAACGCTCCTCTTCCGTGAAATGATTGAGATGAGGGCATAAATAGCCTCGTGTTATCGGGTGAGACTTATCCCCCTTTAGTTTTCCATCCTCAGTTACCACAATACGACAAGCATCGTAACAATCGAGGGGACAGGCTGTTGTTTGGCTCATTCTATCAACTTTATATCTATAATAGTGCATCTACAAGAAATTTTTATCATCTTTGTCACATTTTACACTTCACACCCTTTATATTTTAGTAAAAAAAACCCCTGAATTGGATATCATTAAAGAATATAAATATTTTGAGGTCACTATGTCTCTTTTAGAACACGTCGACGCCGCAACAAACTTAGCTAAAAATAATGAAGTACAGCTTTTAGTTTTTAAAATTGATATTGCTGAAGAATCCCCTTATTACGCTATAAATGTTTTCAAAACCCGTGAAGTCGTCGAAGCTAAACGGCACCATCTCACTCAGATTCCCGGAGCACATCCTCTGTTGGAAGGGACAATCGTTTTACGTGAACTTCAAATACCGATTTTAAACCTCCCCAAATGGCTGGGTATTGAGTTAGAAGATTCAAAAAAGAAAGCGTCCAATCTGCTCATTTGTGATTTTAACGGAATCATTATCGGTATCCGCATTATGTTTGCCTACCGTGTTATTAAAAAGAACTGGAATGAGATGCACTCACCTGATAGTTACCGCCTTGGAGAAGACGGTCTTATCATTAATGACACACGACTCGATGATGGGAGTCTCTGTTTAATTCTTGACTATGAAAAACTTTTGGCTGATGTCATTCCGCAAGCGATGGTGAACGTCGAAAATGCGACAAAAGCCCTTCGAAACATTACCATTCCCGATAAACTTAAAAATGGTGTCGTCCTCATCGCCGAAGATTCGAAAACGGCGCAACGTCATCTACGACAAATTTTTGAACATGCCCATATCGGATATCAAATGTTTAACAACGGAAAAGATTTGGTTGAGTTTATCACCAGACATCCGAACCCCTCATCCATTCCCGCTATCATCACCGATATCGAAATGCCTGAAATGTCAGGATTTACTGTTATTCAACATCTCAAATCTAAACCGGAAACCAAAGCTATCCCCATTATTGTCAACAGTTCTATGACGGGTGAAAATAACAAGCGTGAAGCAGCTTCTTTGGGAGCTGACGGCTTTATCGACAAAACGAAAAGTGAAAATATTTTAGCGCTCATTATTGAAAAAATGGGAGAGGTAAGTACAAAACTTCTCCCTAGATAAGGGAGAGAAGAAAAAGAGAGTTACTCGACAACCGCCAATACTT